>JADLDF010000211.1 GCA_020846815.1 Gammaproteobacteria bacterium
CTTCCGTGGCGCGCCCGCGCATCGCATGCGCGTCGTCGCGTTCACGCTGGCGCTGGGCCTCGTGCTGGGCATCGTCACCGAGCTCGTGCAGCGCTACACCGGAGGTACGATGTCGCGCAGCGACGTCGTGCGCGACGTGCTCGGTACCGCGCTCGGTGTCTGTGTCGCGTTCGCACTCGAGCGCGCCACGCCGCTGCGGTCGCGGCGCCTGCTCTGGAGCATCGCCGTGCTCGGGCTGATCGCGTCCGCAGTGCCGCTGGCCGGCACGCTCCGGGACTATCGCGCCCGTGCCGCGGCATTCCCCGTGCTGCTGGATCCCGCCGTACCGGGCGGGCTCGCGTTCGTGACCGCCAATGATGGGCGTCCCGAGGTCGCGCTCCTGCCGGCCGGCATCGTCTCGATCGGCGGCGTCGCCCTTACGGGCGTTCCCGAGCTGGGCGCGGCGAGCGACGCCCCCCCGCTTGCGCTGCGCCTGAAGCTGGACCACGGTCCCTGGCCCGGCGCGACCCTGGCCGAGCCCGCGCCCGACTGGCGCAGTTATCGGCGTCTCGTCATCGAGCTCGCGAACTCCGGCCCGGAGTCGCTCGAGCTCGGCATCCGCGTCAACGACCGTGTGCACGACAACCGCTACGAAGATCGCTTCAACGCCCTGGTCGAGCTGCCGCCGCGGACGCGGCGGCGCATCGAGTACGCGCTCGAAGCGATCGCGGCCGCGCCGCACGGGCGGCGCATGAACCTCGCCGAGATCGACAAGCTCGTGATCTTCCGCGACGGTGCGCTGCCCGGTCGGGAGTTCTACCTCCTGCACGTCGCGCTCGAACGCTGAACATTCCGCACCGCCACGACCGCGCCGCAGCCGCCGACCATGACCCACCGTTCGATCCTGCACGTCGACATGGATGCGTTCTACGCCTCGGTCGAACAGCACGACGACCCGAGCCTGGTCGGCCGGCCGCTGATCGTCGGCGGCACCAGCAACCGCGGCGTCGTCGCAGCCGCGAGCTACGAGGTGCGCCGTTACGGCGTGCGCTCGGCAATGCCCATACACCGCGCGCTCGAGCTCTGCCCGCACGCGGTCTGCGTCAAGCCGCGGATCGCGCGCTACCGGGAAGTCTCGCGCCAGATATTCGCCGTGTTCCACGAGTTCACGCCCATCGTGCAGGGTCTGTCGCTCGACGAGGCCTATCTCGACGTCACCGCCAGCCAGCGTCTCAAGGGCGATGCCGTCTCGATCGCCCGCGAGATCAAGCGCCTCGTGCGCGAACGCACGGGCTGCACGGCTTCGGTCGGCGTCGCGCCGAACCGGCTGGTCGCCAAGATCGCCTCCGACCTCGACAAGCCCGATGGTCTGACCATCGTCACGCCCGAGCGCATCCACGCCGTGCTCGATCCGCTGCCCGTGAAGCGCCTGCCGGGCCTCGGCCGCAAGAAGGGTGAGCAGGTGGTCGCGGCCGGCATCACCACCCTCGGCGAGCTGCGTCGCGCGCCCGACGCCCGGCTCTGGCCGCTGTTCGGCCGCGACAGCGCGCGCATCCGCGACCGCGCAGCCGGCATCGACGAGCGACCGGTCGAGACCGACTGGGAGGAGAAGTCGATCTCCACCGAGGAGACCTTCCACGACGACATCGCCGATCCCAACGTCCTGCGAGCCGAGCTCGCACGCCTCGCAGACAAGGCGAGCGGCCGGCTGCGCGCCAAGCAGCTCGTGGCCTCCTGCGTCACGGTGAAGATCCGTCGCCACGACTTCGAGACCCACACCCGCCAGCGCCGGCTCACACCCGCGACCCACGACAGCCGCAACATCGCGCGCCTCGCCGAGGCACTGCTCGCGACCTGGCTCGCCCAGCACCCGGGCGCGAAGCTGCGCCTGCTCGGTGTCGGCGTCTCCGAGCTCGCGCCCGCCGAACAGCTCGACCTCTTCGACTCCGCCCGGCCCGTCGAGGCGACGCGCCTAGACGCCGCGCTCGATGCCATCCGCGGCAAGTTCGGTGGCACTGCCCTGCAGCGCGCCAGCAGCCTGAGAATGGAGCCCGGGAACCGCGAGCGCGTTTCGCAGCTCGGCGAAGCCCGGCCGCCACGCTTCGACGACGAGGACTGACTGCGGCATCCGCCCGCATCGGGGACATGGTTCACCCGATCGTCTGCAGCGTCGCGGCACGCCGACATCCACCCGCATCGGGGACTGTGAGCCGCCGCGCGGACCGCCTGCGCACGGCAGGCTACGGCGGCGAAATACGACGCGCGACCGCAAGACCGAGCGACCATCACGGAAAACCGATGCCCGACACGGGGGCTCATCAGCAACGCTTGGAACTGCACGGATTGCGGCGATTGCTCGAGCGGCAGGCGAAGCACTGCTCGTCCTGATGAGCCAGCTCGCCGCTCGCTGCTCGCTGGCTCCTGCGGGCTGCTCGAAACAGCGTCACCGCGCTCTCGCGCGACTGCCACGACCCTCTCGTGCCGCCTGACCTATCGCGCCGTCGTCACCTTGCACTCGCCCGGACGCAACACCACGCCACAGATCATGCCCGCGAGCGCGCCATAGAGATGCGCGTCCGTGACGATCAGCGCCCCCGAGGCCGTGAACGGCAGGGCTCCGACGAAGTGCTCCTGCATCAGCTTCGCGATCCCGAGTACACCGAGCACCCATGCGATGGCATCGCGCTCGATGATCCGCCGCACGATGCTTGCGGCCATGGCCGCGTGCAGCACTCCGGAGGCGCCGACGTACCATTGCAGCTCCACGTTCACGAGCCACAGCCCGAGATCCACGGCCGCCACGCCCGCCACCACGATCGCGAGCCACTGCGCTCGCGAGAACGCGCCCGCGAACAGCATCCAGATCAGCAGCAATCCCACGACATTGAGCACGGCATGCTGCAGGTCGAGATGCACGACGTGGCCCGACAGCAGACGCCAGACCTGCCCCGCGGCGAGCGCCGCACGATCCCAGCGCAGTGCCAGTCGCGGCGCTTCGCCGAGCGCCGCGACGGCGATGACCGCGACCGCGAGCGCCAGGAACGAGGCGCCGCCCCAGCCCCCGAGCCCCGACCGGCGCAACGTCTCACGCCACACGCGGCATCCCGAAATCGTACGTTGCCGCGATGCGCACACCGGGCGCGGACGCGCAAGCACCGAGCGCCCCCTCGCGCACCACGAACGAGCACAGCTCGAGCGGCACCGTGCCGTCCGGCGTACGAAATTCCAGCCGCAGCGCCTGCGCCGTCGCACCGACGCTCACCGAACACGGCTCCACCGACAGTCCGGCGCCCGTGCTCTTCAGCACCGCCTCCTTGCGCGTCCAGCAGGTGAAGAATGCCGCGTCGCGCGCTGCGCCCGTCGCACTCGCGACACGGCCGATCTCGTCGCCGACGAAGTGACGCTGCGCGAGCGCCAGCGCGTCCTTCATCTCACGCACGCGCTCGACGTCCACGCCGAGCGGGCCGCGCCGCGCCACCGCGAGCACGGCCAGTGCATCGCAATGGCTGAGGTTGAAGTCGAGTGGCGGCACGGTTGCCGCCTCCGCCGACATCATCGAAGCCGTGGCCACGCTCGCGGCCGTAACCGCAGCCGTAGCAGTAGCAGTAGCCGGACCCATAGCCGCAGTCGTGACCGTGACCACGACCGCAGGCCCCAACGCCCCAAGCCGCGGCCGCCCCAGCGGCTCGATCTCGATCGGCACCGCGACCGGTTCGATCTCGAGATACGCTCCGACGATCGCGCGCAGCGCCGTGCGCGCTGCCGTGTACCAGCGACGATGCCGCTCGAACACGAAGCGCGCCGCGCGCGCCCGTTCCGCCGCATCGAGCGGCGAGATCGCCGGATCGCCCCCGCCCGCCGCCGCGACCGCTTCGAGATCGATCCGCCAGAGATCGCACGCGCCGTCGGCGAGCACCGGCTGCGCCGGTGCCGACGTCCAGTCCGGACGCCACAGCCGCGACTCCGCCGGCCCGCCCGATTCGCTCGATTCGTCCCCTGCCGTCACGCCTGCATCCCGGTCGCGCCAGATTCGAAAACTCCGGCGATCATACGGGACGAGCGGATGCCCGATCCGCATCAGCCCGCGCGGTGAGGCCGGTAGCGAACGCCCTCGAGCGGTCCGCGACGATGCCGCATTCGCGATCCGCGGCAGCTTTGCCTAGGATGCACCCGCGCCCGCCGCCTGCGAGAGGCCGTTGACCATCGCCCAACCCGACGAGTCCCTGCGCCCCCGCGGCGGCAGCCGCCGTGCCGCCGCCGCGCTGCTGCATGCCTTCGGCTGGCGCCTCGTCTGGGTGCCGCCGCCCGGCCCCAAGTCCACGCTGATGGTCTACCCCCATACCTCGAACTGGGATTTCGTCATCGGCGTGCTGTACCGCCACGCCGTCGGCCTCGAGGCTCGATGGATGGGCAAGGACAGCCTGTTCAAGGGCCCCGCCGGCCCGCTCATGCGCACACTCGGCGGCATCCCCATCGACCGCCGCGCGGCCCGTGGCGTCATCGCCGCAACCGTCGCGCAGTTCCGGCGGCGCGACCGCCTCTGCCTCGCGATCACGCCCGAGGGCACGCGCTCGTACGTGCCGCGACTCAAGAGCGGTTTCTACCGCATCAGCCTCGCCGCCGATCTGCCCTGCGGCCTCGGCTTCATCGACTACGGCAGCCGCAGCATCGGCGTCGACACCTGGGTGCGCTTCAGCGGCGACGAGGCACGCGATCTCGCGATGCTGCGCGAGTTCTACGCCGACAAGCGCGGCAGACGTCACGAATGCACCGGCACGATCGCGTTCGCGCCGGCCGAGCCGGAACCCGAATCGGAACGCTAGAAACCAGTGACGAGAAAATCGAGCGCCGCAACGATCTGCGCGCGATGCCCGGCAGCACTGCCGCCCGGTGCCCCGAACTCGGAACGATGCACGCCCGCGAGTTGCGGTGTCAGCAGCACCAGTTCCTCGCCGTCTATCTTCAGCACGGGCGTCAGCGACTCGATGGGCTTGCGACGCAGCACTGCAGGCCGCCCCAGTGGAATGACGACGCGCATAGTACATGCGCATGATGCTCGGGGTGGCTGGAACGCGCCGCGCCAGCCGCCCAGTCAGCCGTATGGGGGCCCGCACCCTGCCCACGGCCGAACCCCGTCGCTTTCCGCCATCTCCCAGCTCCGTGCTCGCCCGTGCAATACTCCCGGCCGGCGCGGCCCCGGCGGTCCGCCGCCGCGCTTGCCATGTACCTTTCCTTCTTCGGGCTGAACGACAAGCCGTTCGCCATCACCCCCGATCCGCGCTATCTCTTCCTGAGCGAGCGCCATTCGGAGGCGCTTGCGCATCTGGTTTACGGCATCAACGAGGCCGGCGGCTTCATCCAGCTCACCGGCGAGGTCGGCACCGGCAAGACCACCACCATTCGCTCGCTGCTGGCGCAGATCCCTAAGAACGCCGAAGTCGCGCTGATCCTGAACCCGCGGGTCTCCGCCACCGAGTTCCTGCTGACCATCTGTGAGGAGCTCGGCATCGGCATACCCGACGATTCGGTCGGCAGCGTGAAGGACCTGGTCGACATCCTGAACGCCTACCTGCTGCGCGCCCATGCCAAAGGCCAGCGCGTCGTGGTCGTCGTCGACGAGGCCCACCAGCTCGAGCCCGAAGTGCTCGAACAGGTGCGCCTGCTGACCAACCTCGAGACCGCGACCCAGAAACTGCTGCAGATCATCCTGATCGGCCAGCCCGAGCTGCGCGAGCTCCTGGACCGCAACGACCTGCGCCAGCTCGCGCAGCGCATCACCGGCCGCTACCACCTGAACCCGCTGTCGAAGGACGAGACCGCCGCCTACGTGCGCCACCGCCTGCGCGTCGCCGGCTCGACCAGCGACATTTTCTCGCCCATGGCACTGCTCGAGCTGCACCGCCTCGCCGGCGGCGTGCCGCGCCTGATCAACATCATCGCCGACCGCGCCCTGCTCGGCGCCTACACCCAGGA
>JADLDF010000212.1 GCA_020846815.1 Gammaproteobacteria bacterium
ACGTTGTCGACGACCGACTTCGTGAGGTCGAGCTGCGCGCGTTGCTGGTCGTAATAGGCGACTTCGAGCCGCGTGCCGCGCGACACCTTGCCGGAGGTCGGCTCGAGCTCGCCGAGCATCAGGCGGATCAGCGTGCTCTTGCCGGTGCCGTTCGGGCCGACGATGCCGATGCGCTCGCCGCGCTGGATCCGCAGCGACAGCCCGCGCAGCACCTCGCGCTCGCCGAAAGCGACGCCTGCGTCCTCGGCCTCGAACACCAGCTTGCCGGAGGCGCGCGCCTCCTGCACCGACATCTCGGCCTGGCCGAGCCGCTCGCGACGCTCGCGCCGTTCGCGGCGCATTTCGATCAATGCGCGCACGCGGCCCTCGTTGCGGGTGCGGCGTGCCTCGACGCCCTTCCTGATCCAGACCTCCTCCTGCGCCAGACGCTTGTCGAACAGCGCGTTCTCCTTCGTCTCGTTCTCGAGCTGCAGCGCTTTCTTCTTCTCGAACTCGTCGTAGTTGCCCGGCCAGGAGCTGAGCCGGCCGCGGTCGAGCTCGACCACGCGGGTCGCGAGCCGGTTGACGAAGGTCCGATCGTGGCTGACGAACAGCAGCGCGCCGCGGAACGCCAGCATCATGGACTCGAGCCACTCTATGGCCGCGATGTCGAGGTGGTTGGTCGGCTCGTCGAGCAGCAGCACGTCGGGCTCGGTCACGAGCGCGCGCCCGAGCAGGGCGCGCCGCCGCCAGCCGCCCGACAGCGACGCGAAGCGCTCCTCGCCGTCGAGCCCGAGCCTGGATATCGCCGTCGCGACGCGATACCCGGTCTCCCAGGACTCGCCGGCATCGGGCGGCAGCCCGGCCGCGACCACGTCCGCGACCCGCGCATCGTCGAGTGCATCGACGTCCTGCACCAGGAAGGCGACGCGCGCGCCCGGCCTCACCCAGACCTCGCCGTCGTCGGGCGGCTGTGCGCCCGCCACGAGCCGCAGCAGCGAGGACTTGCCCTCGCCGTTGCGGCCGACCACGCAGACGCGCTCGCCCTCGTCGACCAGCAGCCCGACGTGGTCGAGCAGCGGACGCGAGCCGAAAGCCAGCGATACATCGTCGAGCCGGATCAGCACGCGCGCCGCGCCTCGTGCTCGCGGCCCGCCGCGCGCAGCAGACCGGCGGTGCCGGCCGACCGCGACGGCGACAGAGCCGGCGAGACGGCGCAGCACGAGGTCGGGATCGCGACGCGGCGCGACCACAATGGCGGAGTCATCGGGGAGCCCTGGCGGCCTGGCGGGAAGTGCCTACGCTAGCGCAAATCCGCGCCACCGGGGTATTGCACGGCACGGCAGTCACTGCGGTTAAAGTACGCTCGTCGCCCCCCACCGGCCCGAGCGCATGCGGCTGAGCTTTCTCTTTCTGCTGACTTTGCTGTTGATCGGCGCGATCGTCTATGGGCTGTGGCGCCGGCGCAGCGCGAGACGCCGCGACCTGCACCGCGAGCCGCCACCGCCGGCGATCCCGCCACGTCAGGTGCCACCGCCAGCCGCGCCGCTGCGCACGCCGGCCGCATTGCCGGCAGCGGCGCGGCCGACGCGCGGCCGCCATGGTCCGGGAGCGCTGCCCGGCACGGTTTCGGGCGAGCCGCCGGAGCCGGGCTTCGCCGACACGCTGGTGCTCAGCGCCTCGATCGATGCCGCGCGCACGGCCGCCGCCAGCCGCGCCGCGACCCAGCGCGCGCTGCACGAGCTCGCGCTCGGCATCGCCCCGATCGGGCCGTTCCCGCAGCGCGAGCACGCCCACGTCGTCAATGCCGTGCTCGCCACGCTCGAGGACGCCGCCGGTCAGTCGAAGTACCTGCCGCGCCGGCCGAGCGTCGTGCCACAGCTGCTGCGGACCATGAACGATCCGCAGGCCTCGCGCCGCGAGATCGCCACGATCATTTCGCGCGACCCGGCGCTCGCCGCCGACCTGCTGACCATCGCCAACTCCGCCTGGTATCGCACCTCGCCGACGCCGATCGAGAGCATCGACCGCGCGGTCGCGGTGCTCGGCAACGACGGCATCCGTTCGCTGCTGTCCGCGGCGATCCTGCAGCCGATGTTCCGCATGCCCCCCGGTCCGTTCCAGCACTTCCCGCAGGTCGCCTGGGACTATGCCGCCGCCGCGTCGATCGCCAGCGAATCGATCGCCGCGCTCGCCGAGAGCGACGACCCGTTCGCCGCGCAGCTGCTGGCGCTGCTGGTCGGTGTCGGTGGCATCATCGTGTTCCGCGTGGCCCTCGACACCTACTCCAACGAGGGCACGCTGCGGCCGAGCCCCGAGGCGGTCGCGATGCTGATCGACCGCCAGGCCGCACCGGTGGCGCGCCGCATCGCGACGCGCTGGGAGCTCTCCGAGCGCATGATCGGCGCGCTCAACGACCAGAGTGCCGCCGACTCGACCTCGATCGCCCTGCTCTCGCCGCTCGGCCGCGCGCTGCTGCTCGGCCGCGAGGTCGGTGCGCTGAGCGTGCTGGCGCGCGAAGGGGCGCTGCCCGAGGCGGAAGCGCGATCCAAGGCCCTGGCCTGCGGCGCCCCGCCGCGGCTGGTCGAGCGGATCTGGGTACGGCTCGCGCAGGTGAAATGAGCGGCGCGATGCTCCGCGCTGCGGCCGGCGGCGCGTGCATCCGTAGTTACCGCGATGCCTCGGAATGCGCACCGCCGCTAGCGTGACGGGCGATGGCCGTCCCCTGCGCGGACGGCGAGGAGTCGCCATGTCCGCCGCCACCTCCGACCTGACCACGACGCCCTACGAGCTGCTCGGCGGCGACGAACAGGCGGTGCGCCGTATCGTCGACCGCTTCTACGACCTCATGGAGTCGGCGCCCGAGGCCAGGGAGTTGCGCGCCATGCACGCTCCCGACCTCGGCCCCATGCGCGACCGGCTCACCTGGTTCCTGAGCGGCTGGCTCGGCGGCCCGGCGGTCTACGCCGAACGCACCGGCGGCGGCATGTGCATGTCCAGCGCCCACAGCCCGTTCGCCATCGACGAGCGCGCCCGCGAGCAGTGGATGTGGTGCATGCGCGGCGCGCTCGATGCGCCCGACGTTCCGGCGGGCGTGCGCAAGATGGTCGAGCCGGCGTTCGAGCGCATGACGGGATTCCTCCGCAACCGCTGACGCGTCCTCGCGACGGCGGCCCTCACGATGCTGCCGGCGCGACGGTCACTGCGGCCAGCGGCTGCCCGGCGCCGCCATGCCTGGACGGACAGCCGGTGCTCAGCGCGACGTCGGCGTGATGCCCTCACCCGAGACGATCTGCCAGTTCCCGACGCCACCGAGGACACTGCATGCCACTCGACCGCCCGCCCGCCCGGCTGCTGCTCGCCGCGCTCGTCGCCACGACCACGCTCGCGACTGCGCAGGCCGCCACGCGCGACGCGACCGTCGTACGCACCGAGCTCGGCGAGGCCCGCGGCCTGCGCCGCGCCGACGGCAGCCTGGTCTGGTACAACCTCCCGTATGCCGCACCGCCGGTCGGCGACCTGCGCTGGCGGGCGCCGCAGCCCGCGGCGCGCTGGCGCGGCATCCGCGAGGCCGTGCAGCCCGGCGTCGGCTGCGCACAGGACGCGCGCAATGGCGCGCTGCCCACGGCCGCCGGCGTCAGCGAGGACTGCCTCTACCTCAACGTCTTCAGCCGCGATCCGCGCACCGAAGCGCGCCGGCCCGTCATGGTCTGGATCCACGGCGGTTTCTTCCGCGTCGGCAGCGGCGCCGATCCGGCCTTCGACGGCGCCGCGCTGACGCGCGCCGGCGTGGTGCTGGTGACGATCAACTACCGTCTCGACCGCTTCGGGCGCTTCGCCCATCCGGCGCTGTCGGCGGCGCAGCCGGACGAGCCCCTCGGCAACTATGCGCTGCTCGACCAGGTCGCGGCGCTGCGCTGGGTCCAGCGCAACATCGCGCGCTTCGGCGGCGATCCGCGCCGCGTCACGATCTTCGGCTGTTCCGCCGGCGGCGTGTCGGTGGACTTCCTCATGGCCTCGCCCGCGGCGCGCGGCCTGTTCCAGCGCGCGATCGCGCAGAGCGGCAGCATCGTGCCCGAGGGCGAGCGCCATCTGCGCGAGGCCACAAGCCGCTTCCCGTCATCGCTCGAACAGGACGGGCTCGATGTCGCCAAGCACTTCGGCATCGCCGAGGACGCGCATACCCTGGAGCGGCTGCGCGCTCTGACGCCGCAGCAGCTGCTGTCCTATCCGCAGAAGGATTCGTCGATGAATCCCATCGTCGACGGCCGCCTCGTGCCCGAGAATCCGGCGCGCGCCTTCGCCGCCGGCCGCCAGGCGCCGGTGCCGTTCATGTCGGGCGCGACGAGCTGGGAGGCGAGCCTGATCCGTCCCTTCGCACTGCCGCTGCCCGCCGTGCTGGTCGGGATGCCGCGTGCGGCCGTCGAAGCCGTCTATGGCCTCGGCGACGAGCAGAGCCTGAAGGAAGCCTATTTCGGCGACAGCGTGTTCTTCGTCTCGGCCTGGTGGCTCGCGGGCCAGATGGAGCGCGTCGGCCGGCCGG
>JADLDF010000213.1 GCA_020846815.1 Gammaproteobacteria bacterium
CGGTGTGCTGGGTGAAGCTGATGACGTCGCCGGGCTTGATGGACTTGTCCATCAGCAGCACGAAGCCGCTGACGAAATTGCTGGTGATCGCCTGCAGGCCGAAGCCGAGGCCGAGGCCGATCGCGCCCGTCAGCACCGTCAGTGCGGTCAGGTCGACGCCGGTGGCGTTGACGCCGAGCAGGATGCCGAGGCCGATCAGCAGGAAGTAGGAGAACTTCGAGATGCCGATGCGCGTCGACAGCGCCAGCGACTGCATCGCCATGACGCGGCGTTCGACCGTGCGTGCAATCAGGCTGGTGATGACCACGAAGCCGGTGATCACGACCACGCTCTTGAGCAGCGCCCAGAGACTGAATTCCGCCTTGCCGGGGATCAGGTCGATCGCGTCGAGCGTCGACTCGAGCCGGTCGAACCAGCCGAGCAGCTCGAAGCTGATCGCGAGCCAGATCGCGATGGTGATCTGGTTCTCCCAGACCCGCACCCACGACTTGTTGCCCATGAGCAGCGCGAACAGATAGACGCCGAGCCGCACGAACAGCAGCGCCGCGACGAGCTGCAGCGCGACGTCGACCGCGGCGACGTGGGTGTCGAGCGCCGCGAGGCCGGCGCGCAGCGGCAGCAGCACGAGCAGCGCGACGAAGAACGGCGCGACCACCACGCCGCCCTCGAGCAGCTTCCACTGCCAGCTCTCGGCGTCGAGCCCCGATTCGATGCGGCGGAACCAGGCGCGGATGAAATGCGCGGCCGTAGCCGAAATGACCACCGCGATCGCGATCGCGACGATCTCGGTCAGGATCGCGGCGCTGGTGAGCTGCTCGAAGAGGCTCGGCCCCGGGGGATGGCGTTCCATGAGATCAGGCGTTCAGGTCCGGGATCAGCTGGCTCTCGAACCGCTCGATCTGGTCCTTGAGCATGAGCTTGCGCTTCTTCAGCCGCTTGAGCTGGATCTCGTCGACGTGGATGTCGAGCGAGAGACGCGTGATCACGTCGTCGAGATCGCGATGCTCGATGCGCAGCTGGCGCAGCCGCTCGAACTTGCGGAACAGCTCGCGGTCGACGTTGTCCGCGGCCGTTTCCGGCGGCAGATCGGAGTCGCCCTGGGCGTCGATGTCGGAGTCTTTCGGGGCCATCGGCCGTCTCGGGTCTGGAATCTCGGGTCCCGGGCCTGTCGGCGCGGCGGCGGAAACGGGCTCAGAGCCGCCGGGAGACGGGCTCGAGATCGGCCGGTAGCTTAGCGAAGCGGCCGGGGGTATTCCACGGCATGGCCGGATCGTGGAAATCCGAGCCGCAGGAAGCCGCGAGCCCGCAGCGCCGCGCCAGCGTCGCGAGGCGATCGAGATCGGCGCGTGCCATGTTGCCGAGGCTGACCTCGAGCGCATGGCCGCCGAGCGCAGCGAACTCCGCGGCGAGGTTGCGCAGCGCACCGCCGGAGAGGCGGTAGCGGTGTGGATGCGCCAGCACCACCTGAGCGCCCGCGCCGCGGAGCACCGCAACCGTCGCCTCGAGCGCCGGCCAGTCGCCGGGCACGTGGCCGGGCCCGTCGCGGCCGAGCAGCCGCCGGAAGGCGGCGTCGAGATCGGCCGCCGCACCGGCGCAGACCAGGGCGCGCGCGAGGTGGGTCCGGGTCGGCACCACGGCCTCGGCGCAGACCCGGGCCGCGATCGCGGGCGCGTCCGGCAGCCTCGCGCGCCGCGCGAGGCGCTCGCCGATCGCGAGCAGGCGTTCCCGCCGCCGCCGGCACAGGTCTTCGAGATGCGCGCGGAGCACCGGCTCGTCGGCGCGCAGCCCGAGGCCGATCACGTGGATCGACTGGCCGCGCCACTGCGCCGTGGCCTCGACGCCCGGCGTGAAACGCAGGCCCGTGCCCGCGCAGACGGTCTCGGCCTCGCCCAGCCCCGCGACCGTGTCATGGTCGGTGAGCGCGAGGTGGCGTACGCCGCGCGCAGCCGCGAAGTCCACCAGCGCGGCGGGCGCGAGCCGGCCATCGGAGCAGTCGCTATGCAGGTGCAGGTCGGCGAGGGGCGGTGCGGACATCGCCGGTATGATAGCGGGCCTCATGACGCATCCTCCCCACCGGCCGCCCGACTGGACGGCCATCGACACCGCGCTGCTGGACCTCGACGGCACGCTGCTGGATCTCGCTTTCGACAACTATGTCTGGCTGGGCCGCATTCCCGAGCTCTATGCCCAGATCAACGGGCTGTCGATCCCCGAGGCGCAGGCGGCGCTGGCGCCGAAGTTCCGCGCCTGGGCCGGCAGGCTGGAGTGGTATTCGATCGAGTTCTGGAGCCGCGAGCTTGGGCTCGACGTCCAGCGGGTCCACCGCGAGGAGGCCGCGCGGGTCGCCTGGCTGCCGGGCGCGCGCGGCTTTCTCGAGGCGCTGCGCGGCCGCGGCAAGCGCCTCGTACTGATGACCAACGCGCACCCGTCGGTGCTCGAGATCAAGCACGAGCGCACCGGCGTGCTCGACTGGCTGGACACCGCCTATACCTCGCACGGCTTCGGCGCGCCGAAGGAGGACCCGCGGTTCTGGCAGGCGGCACAGGCCGCCGAGGGCTACGATCCGACGCGTACGCTGTTCGTCGACGACAGCGCCGCGGTGCTGCATTCGGCGCTGCATTCGGGTCTGCGATGGGTCTACGGCGTGCGCCGGCCGGATTCTTCGGCCGTGCCGCATCGCCACGAGGAGTTCGAGTCGGTCGACGGGGTCGCCGACCTGCTCTGATTCGTCCGGCCGATGCCGGTGGTGCCTGGCAGCGGCACTCGCTCAGTCGGATGAACCGGGGGCTGGCGAGCCGCCACCGGCCGCGGCCGTACCCGGGTTCGCTCCGCCGCCGCCGCGACCACGTCCCCCGCGACGGCGCCGGCGCTTGCGTGCCAGGCCTTCGGCGCCTCCCGCCGCGCTGCCGCTGCCCTCGGCAGCGCTCGCACCGGCGGTCTCAGCCGGGCTGCTGACCCCGTGGGGCGCTGCCTCCCCGGCCTGCGTCTGCGACTGCGCCGCCTGCGACGGACCGGTAGCCGTGGCTGACGGACGTTCCTCACCCGCGGACGCGCCGCCGCCGCCTCCAGCCTGCGATGTCCTGGAAGATGGGCGCGAACCGCTGCCCGAGCGCGATGGCGGCCGGCCGCCGCGGTCGCGACCGCCGCTGCCACCGCCGCGACCGCCGAAGCGATCACCGCCGCGCCCCCCGCGGCTCCCGCCGCCGGGGCCGGAGCGCGGCTCCCAGACGCGGCGCGGCGGCCAGACGACGTCGACGGCCATGATCTCGGGCGTGATCGGCTCGTAGGGGATCTTGCGGCCGATGTACTTCTCGACGTCGGGCAACGCGACCGCGTATTCCTCGCAGGCGAAGGTGATCGCGTCGCCCGAGGCGCCGGCGCGCGCCGTGCGGCCGATGCGGTGCACGTAGTCGGCGGCGTCCTGCGGCACGTCGTAGTTGAAGACGTGGCTGACGTCGGGGATGTGCAGGCCGCGCGAGGCGACGTCGGTCGCGATCAGCACGGCGAGGTCGCCGGCGTGGAAGTCGGCGAGGAACTTCAGGCGCTTCTTCTGCGGCACGTCGCCGGAGAGCGCCTGGGCATTGATGCCGTTGGCGCGCAGCACGTCCTCGAGCCGCTCGGCCATGCGCTTGGTGTTGACGAACACCATGGTGCGCCGCGCGTCGTGCTGACGCAGCAGGCCGAGCAGCAGCGGCAGCTTCTCGTTCATCGCCGGGTAGTAGATGGTCTGCCGCACGCGGTCGGCGGTGATCTTCTCCGGCTCGATCTGCACCAGCTCGGGGCTGTTCATGTGCTCGTAGGCGAGCTCGAGCACGCGCTGCGACAGCGTCGCGGAGAACA
>JADLDF010000214.1 GCA_020846815.1 Gammaproteobacteria bacterium
CGTCGAGCGGCGTCATGCCGTCCCAGGCGTGCACCCAGTAGAGATCGAGGTAATCGGTGCCGAGCCGGCGCAGCGTCGCTTCCAGCGACTGCTGCAGGTTCTTGCGCGAGTTGCCGCCGGCGTTCGGGTCACGCGGATCGGTCGTCATCGAGAACTTGCTCGCCACGACCAGCCGGCCGCGCTCGGCGGCGATCATGCCGGCGAGCAGCCGCTCGCTGGTGCCGGACGTGTAGATGTTGGCTGTATCGATGAAATTGCCGCCGGCGGCGCGGAAGGCCTCGAACATCCGGCGGCACTCGGCTTCGTCCGCCCCGAAGCCGGACTCCTCGCCGAAGGTCATCGTGCCGAGACAGAGCTCCGAGACCTTGAGGCCGGAGCAGCCGAGCTGCCTGTATCGCATCGCGTTCTCCCGAATCGAGGGCGGCATCGTAGACCAATCGCGCGGCGCTTGCCGCCCGCCGCCGATCCGGTGACCATCACCGCGCCGCGTGGAAATGCCTCGCGCCTCGCACGCACCGCCGGACCGAGGGAGTCGATTGCATGCTGATCGCCAAGCGCGAGATCTATGCCGGCCGCGTCGTGCGGCTCAACGTCGAGACGGTCGAGCTGCCGAACGGACATCGCACCGATCTGGAGATCCTGCATCACCCCGGCGGCGCGGCCGCGATCGCCGTCGATGCGCGGCGGCGCGTCTGCCTGCTGCGCCAGTTCCGCCACGCCGCGGGTGGCTGGATCTGGGAGCTGCCTGCCGGCAAGCTCGAACCCGGCGAGCCGCCCGCCGAGACGATCCGGCGCGAGCTCGTCGAGGAAGGCGGCGTGCGTGCGCGCCGCTGGGAGGACCTCGGCTGGTACCTCAGCTCCCCCGGCGTCTTCACCGAACGCATCTACCTGTACCTGGCCACGGAGCTCGAGGCCGCCACGCATACGCCCGAGGAAGGCGAGGTGTTCGAAGTTCACTGGATATCTCTCGACGAGGCGATCGAGAAGGTCCATGCCGGCGAATTCACCGATGGCAAGACCTGTATCGGCCTGCTGAAGGCCGAGCGCCGCCTCGCCCGTGACGAAGCGTGACCCCCATCACGGTTCCACGCCGGAGCGGTCTCTAGACTTGGCCTCCATGGGGGATCGCGACAGAAACTCCCGTTCCCGGCCCGACCAGCCGACCGAGATCGCCTTTCCGCGGCGACGCCTGGGACGCGTGGAACACGACCATCGGGGCAATGCCCGCATGGAATGGGCGCTGCTGCCCGACGCCTCCGCCACGGATCGCCCGGTACTGGAGCTGCTCGAGGAGCCGCCGCAGGACACCCGTCGCCAGCCGCTCAAGGCCGAGAGCTACCGCACCGGCTTCGAGCCCTATCAGCGAGTCGGCAGCGGCGTCTTCGATCCTCCGCCGGAGGCACCGCCCCGCAAGCCCAAGGACCTGCGCAAGCTCGGTGAATGGCTGAAGATGACTCGCGAGCTCGAGGAGCGCCGCCGGCGCGACGAGACCGAGGGCGACTGAACGACCGGCGGCTCAGCCCGCCTGGCCGATGAACTCCACCTTGCTCCGCCCCGGCAGGCGGTAGAACCTGCGCAGCACCGGCTCGGCGACCGTGAGTGCGGCGCCACGCCCGCCATCGCGCCGCAACCGCCGCTCGACGTCGCGGCAGAAGCGCGCCGCGTAGCGGGTCGCGGCGCGATACAGCCCGGCGCGCTCGCCCGCCAGCGCCGGGTCGACGCGGGTGCGCTCGAACAGCAGCGAATGCAGCTCGCTCGGAAAGCGCTCCGGCGACTGCCGGCGCAGCAGCCAGCAGCTCGTCACGTACTTGTCGATCTCGGCCTGCATCTCGAGCTCCAGCACCGAGACGTCGCGATCGTGGCGCGCGTTCCAGGCGACGCAGACGAAGTGGCTGACGCCCTCGAGCGCGGTCCAGAAGTCGCCGAGATTGCGGCCGTGCAGCGCCGCCAGCGGATCCGCCGCTTCCAGGCGCTGAAGCAGCGCGGCATCGAGGAACAGCGTCATCGCCAGCTCGCTGCGGCCCGGCTGCACCAGTAGCTGCTCATCGGTGCCGCCCTCGCGCACGGCCTCCGGCAGCACGCCGCGGTCGGTGGTGACGAAATCGCGCACGTCGCAGTCGACGGGCACGTCGTAGATGCCTGCGAGCAGGTCCTGGAGCCGACGCAGCAGCATGCCGGTGGATCCTTGGCGCCGCGGCCGCGCGTCGCCGCCTCAGTGCGCGCGCAGCAGACCGCCCGAACGGGTCGGCGTGACGCCGAGGCCCTCGAGCAGGCCGCGCGCGCGACGGCTGTCGGTCTTCAGCCAGATCTCGTAGAGCCGCAGGATGTCGCGGTCGCTGTGACGGTACGAAGTCTCGGCGATCTCGTTGAGCGCGTCGACCAGCGGCTGGAACTTCGCGGCGAGCTCGCCGAACACATGGCCGAGTGCGCGGCGCGGGCCGCGCGTCATCGTGTCGGCGAGCGTGCCGTAGGCCCGGCCGCCCATGGCGATGTGGTAGTCGACGTCGACCAGCTTGCGCGCGAAGCTGCCGGCGAAGAAACCGGCGAAGAACAGCGAGACGTCGCCGAGCCGCTGCAGCGCGCGGCAGCGTCCCTCGGCAGTCGGTGCTTCGTTGGCGTCGGCAAGCAGCACGGCGAGCGGCCTGTGTGCGCAGCGCGCCGGCGCATCCTCGTGCAGCGCCTCGGCGCGCGCGAACAGGGTCAGCAGGTTGACGACATAGTGTTCCGTGTGGTCGTCCACCTTGAGCTGCTGGTGTCCCATCGCCCCCTGCAGCGCATCGCGGAAGAACTCCTTCAGGTCCGTCACCGGGACGACCTGCATGCCGGCATCGTCGTGGTCCGTCATCGCGCGTCACCTCCGTCGCACGGGCGTAACCAGTGGAACGCGATCACGGCCCGGGATTCCGTGACGCGCTCGTGATTTATTCGACCGCGTGCTTGCCAGAAGGTGCAACTGGCATTCCGGGCCGTCCATTCCGCCTGGCAGCGGACCGGCTACACTGCTGACATGAGTGAGTTCGCCGACAAGGTCGTGGTGGTCACGGGAGCGAGCCGCGGGCTCGGCCTCGGCTGCGCGCAGGCGTTCGCGGCACGTGGCGCCGAGGTCGTCATGATCAGCCGCGGCGCCGACGAGCTC
>JADLDF010000215.1 GCA_020846815.1 Gammaproteobacteria bacterium
AAGGAGCGGCAGGTGCCGCTGTTCGAGGCCAAGGCCGGCGAGCTGCCGCCGCTGCAGCTGCTCGACGATCCGCCGGCCGCCGAGGCCTCGTATTCGCCCGAGGCGCTGGAGGCGATGTCGCGCCTCGTGGAGCTCAAGCTCAAGGACTTCGGCGTCGAGGTCGAGGTCGTCGCCGTGCAGCCCGGCCCGGTCATCACGCGCTTCGAGCTGCGCCCGGCGCCGGGCGTGAAGGCGAGCCAGATCAGCGGCCTCGCCAAGGACCTGGCGCGCGCTCTCTCCACGATCAGCGTGCGCGTCGTCGAGGTGATCCCCGGCAAGTCGGTCATGGGCCTCGAGATCCCGAACGAAAAGCGCGAGATGGTCACGCTCGGCGAGATCGTCAAGACGCGCGCCTACGACGAGATCGCCTCGCCGCTGGCGCTGGCGCTCGGCAAGGACATCGGCGGCGCGCCGGCGGTCGCGGACCTGCAGAAGATGCCGCACCTGCTGATCGCCGGCACCACCGGCTCGGGCAAGTCCGTGGCCATCAACGCCATGGTGCTCTCGCTGCTCTACAAGAGCACGGCCGAGCACGTGCGCCTGATCATGATCGACCCGAAGATGCTCGAGCTCTCGGTCTACGAGGGCATCCCGCACCTGCTCGCGCCGGTCGTCACCGACATGAAGCACGCGGCCAACGCGCTGCGCTGGTGCGTCGCCGAGATGGAGCGCCGCTACCAGCTCATGGCGGCGATGGGCGTGCGCAACATCGCGGGCTTCAACCGCAAGGTGCGCGAGGCCAACGACGCCGGCAAGCCGATCCTCGATCCGGTGATGCTGCAGAAGGCGGCCAACGACCCGTCGATCGACCAGAAGACCATCCCGGTGCTGCAGCCGCTGCCGTACATCGTCGTGATCATCGACGAGCTCGCCGACCTCATGATGATCGTCGGCAAGAAGGTCGAGGAGCTGATCGCGCGGCTCGCGCAGAAGGCGCGAGCCTCGGGCATCCATCTGGTGCTCGCCACGCAGCGCCCCTCGGTCGACGTCATCACCGGCCTCATCAAGGCCAACATCCCGAGCCGCATCGCCTTCCAGGTCTCGGCCAAGGTCGATTCGCGCACCATCCTCGACCAGGGCGGCGCCGAGTCGCTGCTCGGCCACGGCGACATGCTCTACCTGCCCGGCGGCACCTCGGTGCCGACGCGCGTGCACGGTGCCTTCGTCTCCGACCAAGAGGTGCACCGCGTCGTCGAGGCGCTGCGCAGCGCTTCGCCACCGAGCTACATCGACGAGGTGCTCACCGGTCCGCGCGCGCCCATACCCGGTATTTCCGGCGAGGAGGGCGAGGGTGGCGGCGAGGGCGATGCCGAGCAGGATGCGCTCTACGACGAGGCCGTCAAGATCGTCGTCAACGAGCGCAAGCCGTCGATTTCCTACGTGCAGCGGCGGCTGAAGATCGGCTACAACCGTGCCGCGCGGCTCATCGAGGCGATGGAGCTCGCCGGTCTCGTCGGGCCGCTGCAGGCGAACGGCGGTCGCGAGATCCTCGTGCCCGCGCCCTCGGGTGACTGATTCCGTGCGTCGGGGTCATCCGTACACAGGGCGAGTGCCGGCAACGGCATCGCCGGCCTGGATGCGGCGCCTGACCGATCGTCTCGCGCTGCTGGCCGCGACGGCTGCGACTCTGATTGCGGCCGATGTGGCACCGGCGACGGGCACGACGCCGGGTGCGAGGGGCGTGGCGCGGGTCGTGACTGGCGCGACACCGGCTGCGAGGGATGCGACCCCGGGTGCGACGAGCATGGCGCGGGTTGCGGCGGCCGCGGCGCCGGCCGCGGCAACCGCGCAGTCGCTTACGGCGCTCGACCGCTTCCTCGCCGGTCTCGCCACGCTGCGCGTCGAATTCAGTCAGTCGCTGACCGATGGCCGCGGCCGCGAGGTCGAGTCGTTGACCGGTTCGCTGGTCGTCGTGCGGCCCGGCCGTTTCCGCTGGGAAGTGCAGCCCGCGCCGCGCGCCGGTGCGGCGCCGGGCGAGGCGACCCAGCTCATGGTCGCGGACGGTCGCAATGTCTGGTTCCTCGACCGCGAGCTCGAACAGGTGACCGTGAAGCCCGCCGGCAACGCCCTGACCGCGACGCCGGCGCTGCTGCTCTCCGGCACGGTCGAGCTGCGCAGCGCGTTCGAGCTGCGCGAGACCGGCACGCGCGACGGCCTCGCCTGGGTGCAGGTGCGGCCGAAGCGCGGCGACGCCGAGTTCCGCGAGGCGCGCCTCGGCTTCCAGGCCGGCGAGCTGCGCCGCATGGAGATCGACGACAAGCTCGGCCAGAAGGCCGTGCTGATCTTCGGCAAGGCGCGGCGCAACGCGCCGGTCGCGCCCGCCGAGACGAGCTTCACGCCGCCGCCGGGCGTCGACGTCATCGGCCGGCCGGTGAGCTGAGCCGATGCTGCGCCCGCTGCGCTACCGCCGGCTGTGGCTGGCGCTCGGACTCGTGATGGTGGCGATCATGCTGATCGTCTGCCTGGTGCCGCGGGTACCTGGCCCGACCTTCGCGGGGATCGACAAGATCGAGCATCTTCTCGCCTGGCTGGTGCTGGGTGCCTGGTTCGCTTCGCTGGTCGAGCGACGCAGCCTGGCCTGGCTGGTTGTCGGCCTGATCGCGCTCGGCATCGGCATCGAGTTCGCGCAGGAGCTCATGAACCTCGGCCGCCAGGGCGACTGGCGCGACGTGATCGCGAACTCGATCGGCGTATTCTGCGGCGTGACGCTCGCTGCGCTGAGCGGCGAGTCCTGGCTGGCGCGTCTCGAAAAGAAATGGCTGCCCGCGACCTGACACGCCCGCTGGCCGACCGCATGCGGCCGCGGACGCTCGACGAGTTCGTCGGCCAGCCGCAGGTGCTCGGTCCCGGCAAGCCGCTGCGCCAGGCGCTCGAGAGCGGCCAGCTCCACTCCCTGATCCTCTGGGGTCCGCCGGGCACGGGCAAGACCACGCTGGCGCGGTTGATCGCGCAGCGCTCCGGCGCCGACTTCATCGGACTCTCGGCGGTCATGGCCGGCGTCAAGGACGTGCGCGCCGCGGTCGATGCAGCGCGCACCGCGCGCGCCGCCGGGCGGCGCACGGTGCTGTTCCTCGACGAGGTGCATCGCTTCAACAAGTCCCAGCAGGACACCTTCCTGCCCTATCTCGAGGACGGCACGCTGACCTTCATCGGTGCGACCACCGAGAATCCCTCGTTCGAGGTCGTCAGCGCGCTGCTGTCGCGGGCGCGCGTCTACGTGCTGAAATCGCTGACGCCGGCCGATCTCGCCGACCTGATGCGCCGCGCGCTCGGCGACCGCGAGCGCGGCCTGGGCGAGGACGAACTCGCGATCGACGACGATGCGCTCGAGCTGCTCGCCCGCGCCGCCGACGGCGACGGCCGCCGTGCGCTCAACATGCTGGAGATCGCCGCCGATCTCGCCCAGCCGCGCGACGGCCGGCGGGTCATCGCGCTCGCCCAGGCCGTCGAGGTGGCCGGTGGCACGCGGCGGCGCTTCGACAAGGGCGGCGAGCAGTTCTACGATCAGATCTCGGCGCTGCACAAGTGCGTGCGCGGCACCGACCCGGACGCCGCACTGTACTGGTTCTGCCGCATGATCGACGGCGGCTGCGATCCTTCGTACCTCGCGCGGCGCATCACCCGCATGGCGATCGAGGACATCGGCCTCGCCGACCCGCGCGGCCTGCAGATCGTGATCGATGCCTGGGAGACCTACGACCGGCTCGGCAGCCCCGAGGGCGAGCTCGCGCTCGCCAATGCGATCGTCTATCTCGCCTGCGCGCCCAAGAGCAATGCCGTCTACGTCGGCTACGGCGAGGCCATGGCCGACGTCGCGCAGTTCGGTACCCTCGACGTGCCGTTGCGCTTTCGCAACGCACCGACACGGCTGATGAAGGAGCTCGGCTACGGCAAGGGTTATCGCTACGCCCACGATGAACCCGGGGCCTACGTGACCGGCGAGCGCTATCTGCCCGACGAGATGCCGGATCGCCACTATTACCGGCCGGTGGCTCGCGGCCTCGAAATCAGGATCGGCGAGGCGCTGGCGCGGCTGCGCGGCGGCGGTGGGGCGCCTCGGCCCTCCGTCGCGCCAGCGGCTGCGCAGTCGGCGACGCGGGACGCCGGGGCGGTGCGCGGCGGCCCTCGGTCGCGCCCGGCGGACGAGGACTGAAGCATGCGCGCCTGGCTCTACGTCGCGCTCGGCGGGGCACTCGGCAGCATGGCGCGCTACGCCACGGCCGTCGCGCTGCCCTGGCTGCCGGGCCGCTGGCCGCCCGCTACAATGTCCGTGAACCTCATCGGCAGCCTGCTGATCGGCATCCTGTCCGTGGCACTCGGTCTGCGCGTCGGCGGGCCCGACCTGGCGCGGCTGTTCTGGCTGACCGGCGTGCTGGGCGGGTTC
>JADLDF010000216.1 GCA_020846815.1 Gammaproteobacteria bacterium
ACTGCAGGTTCTCGAACTTCAGCCAGACCTCGGCATCGACCAGCTGCGAGAGCGTCTCGGAGCGCAGGAACGGCGTGTCGAGCACCTGGCCGCGGATCCGCGCCGCGGCCTCGCGCACGTCGGCGGCGGTGAGGGGCGTGGCAGCGCGCATCCGTGGCTCGTCAGCGGCCGTGGACAGCGGGCTTCGAGCCGATGGGTTGGACATCCGCATCTCTCCTGGCGCGGCGGTTTGCAGGCGGCTGCGGCACGAAGTTCGCCGCCTCGTCGATGCTGCCGCGTCCGCGGTAACGGGCTTCGATGGGGTAAGGATAAACGGGGCGCGAGCGCGTGGGTGGGCTGGCCGGTGTTTCCTGCCGCGTCAGCAGCATGTCGGGCGCCTCGCCCTTCTCGACCCGGTCCTCGAGCGCGACCAGGGCATCGTAGGTCCAGGGACCGATGCCATCCGAGCCGCGGTGGTTCACGCCGGGCAGCAGGAACAGGCGCGCGAACTCCGCCACCGGGTGCAGACGATCCCGATCCCTGGCCCAGTCGAAGCTCCGCCAGTCAGAGTCCGGCGGCAGCGCCTTCAGGAAGGCTACATCGGTCAGATAACCCTCGAAGACCCGCAGCGCCCTGACCTTGTGGCTGCCGTCGCGCGGCAGTACCCATACTCCCCAGTTGGCTTCCGAGCCGAGGTCCGCACCCGGAGAGAGAAGCACGCCACGCTCGTCGCGCACCGGCGAGTAGATGCTACGCAGGGCCGACACCTCACCAGACGGCACAGCTCCAAGCGCCTCATCGACTGGGTCGCGCAGTTGCCGGGAGCCGCCAACGCGCTCAGCGACGCCTATCGGATCCCCGCCTGAACCGCGGCTCTCACCGGCCTGCAATCGTAAGCTGATTGCCGATCTGGAAAATCCGCTCTAGCGGCGCGATCCGAAGGCGCCCACGAGCCCCGCGACGCGACGCGCCAGCGTGGCGAAGACCAGCACGCGGCTCGCGACCCGCAGCAATCGCCGCGGGCCGCCGCTCGCAAGCAGCAGGACCACACCGAGGCCGAGCGCCGGCCAGGAGACCAGCCGGCGGGCGAGCGTAACTTTGCTCTCGACTCCGGCGATGCGCGCACCGAGTGCCGCGCCCTCCTCGGCGAGCGCGTGCCGCTGCAGGTCGCTGCGCAGCAGCAGGGCGCGCTGACGCAGCTCGAGCTGGCGCAGCCGCTGGTTCATCAGGGATCCACCGGGTAGTCGAGTGGCGGCTCGCGCCGCGGCGCCGTGCTGGTGGTCCCGACCGTGGCCGTGGCCGCCGATGACGACGTCGGCGGCACCGCAGGCTTGGGCGCAGCCTCGGACCCCGGCGGCGCCGCGGGCCAGGTCGCGGCTGCGGACCTCGGTGCAGACCCGGATCCCGGCGCGGATGCCGACATCGCACCGGAACTCGCAGCAGTAGACGCGAGCCCGCGCTCCAACGCCTCGCGATCCTTGCGCAGCTCACCGAGGCTCGCCGCCAGCAGCGGCGAGCGCGCGGCCAGGCGGTGGCGTACCACCAGCCCGGCGCCGATCGCGCCGGCGACGAACGTGGCGCAGACCAGCCCCGCGACCAGCAGACGCCGCGGCTCGGGCGCGAACACCACCAGCGTGATCGCGATCATCAGCACCGACAGGCCGGCGAAGAACAGCGCGACCGCGGCCCAGAGCAACAGACCGACCGCACGCTGGATCTCGGCGGCGAGCTCGGTCGTGACGAGCTCGAGCCTCGTCTGCGCGATCGCGACGAGGCCGGCGAGCAGCCGGCGGACGGAGTCGAACAGGCCGTTCAACGGCGGCCGATCAGCAGCCCGAGCAGCAGGCCGACGCCGGCGGCGACGCCGAGCGACTGCCAGGGGTGATCGCGCACATAGCGGTCGGTGTCGCGGGCCGCGTCGCGCGCGCGCGAGAACAGCTCGTCTTCGAGCGACTGCAGCCTCTCGCGCGCCACGCGCAGCGACTCGGCGGCACGGGCACGCGCATCTGCGGCGCGCTCGCCGGCCACTCCGGCGGTCTCGCGCATCAGGCCCTCGGCGTCGTCGACGACCCGGCGCAGATCGTCCAGAATCCGGTCCGTGGTGTGATCGGTTGCACTCATTGCAAAAGTCCTCCTTGGGGGCGTCGTCCAGCCGATCCTACCCGCGGCCCGGCCGAACGTCACTGCGATTTCCCGAGAGTGCCGGCACAGGTTCCACCGATGCAACTCCAGCCCGGCGTCCCCGACCACGGCACCGCCGCCGACCCACCGCGCGCAGCATCGGCCTCCGTTCGTCGCGCTGAAGCTGACGCTCGCGATCACGATTGACGCTCCGGATACCTCGGCAGACCGCCGCGCGGCCTGGCCGACGACGCCGGCCGCTGGCTGGTCGCTTCCTACGGCCGCATGCTGCTGCCGTTCGGGGGCCGCGAGGCACCCGTACGGCGAGGAACGGCTGCTGGCGCGCTTCGAGGGTGTTACCGCATCCGCGGCACCGGCTCCCCGCTGAGCCCGGAGGCGGACGCATTCAGAGGCGTGCGCGCATGCGCGCGGTCGCTAGCGCTCCATCCACCAGGCCATGAACTCGGCCCGGTCGATCCGCCTGTCGTGATCGGTGTCGACCTCCTCGAAGCCGACCTGCAGGGCGTCGAGGTCCATCGCAGGATCGGGATCGAGCTCGGCGATCAGCTTGCGGAACTCGCCGAAATCGATGCGCCCGTCGCCATCGCCATCGGCGACGTCGAACAGCGCCTCGATCTCCTCGCGCTCTTCCCGTGCCTCGTCGTCGAGTTCATCGCTCGCCATGCGTCGGCCTCCTGCAGTCCGTACTGGGACCATTCTGCGCAGTGGCGTTGTCGCCGTCATTGCGGTTTCCCACGGGTCGCGGCCGGAATCCAAGCGTCGAGTTCCGCAACGATCTCCGGTGGCTATCGCAGCAGACGCCGATAGGCGCGGTGGCCCGCCGCGAGAAACAGCGTCGACAGCAGCGCGCATCCGGCAAAGGTCAGCGCCGGGGAATCGTCGAGCGCGGCCTCCGAGCGAAATACCCGATCCGTCAGCATGCCGACGACGACCGGCCCGAGGCCGGCCGAGAACAGGCCGATCATCGCCATATGACCCGCTGTGATCTGGCCACGCAGCTCCTTCGGCGTGATGTCGGCAATCGCGGTCAATGCGCCGATCGACGGCCAATTCGCAAACAATGCCGCGACTCCGAACCCCAGCAAGGCCACGCCGCCCGAATCGGCGAGTGGAGCGAACGCCGCCGGCGCGAGGCTCAGAAACGAGCCGGACAGACAGACCAGCCAGGCACTGCTCGCGACGCCGCGCCGCCGCCCGTAGTCGGTCAGCCAGCCGCCGAGCAGCGAGCCTCCAGCACCGGCGAGAACGGCGATCGCACCGTAGACGAGGGCCAGTTGCTCCGGGGGTCAGCCGAATTTTCGCGAGAACAAAGCAGGCATGAAGGCGAGCTGGCCATAGGGAGCGACGAACGCGAGCGTGACCCCGACGAACAGCGCGGAGAGCACCCAGCGATTGCGGCTGCAGAACAGCGCTAGTACACCAACACTTACTAAGCAGTACGTTAGCAATTTCAGGTATCAGGCGGCGTAGCGAGTCTCGGGGGCCTGGAAAAAGCTGCGAACGCGATCGGGTCGTTTCTGCAGGAACCGCAGTCGGCTGACGATCGCCTGGTGAAGATCGGCGGGGCTCTCGACGCGCATCCGCCCGACGGCGTTGTTCTTGACGTCGTTCCAGACCAGCTCGTCCGGGTTCAATTC
>JADLDF010000217.1 GCA_020846815.1 Gammaproteobacteria bacterium
ACCGAGGAAGAGAAGCGCATGACGGCTTATCACGAGGCCGGTCACGCGATCGTCGGTGTCTCGGTGCCCGAGCACGACCCGGTCTACAAGGTCACGATCATCCCGCGCGGCCGCGCGCTCGGCGTCACGCAGTTCCTGCCCGAGCAGGACCGCTACAGCCTCTCCAAGCGCCGCATCGAGAGCATGATGACGACGCTGTTCGGCGGCCGCATCGCCGAGGAGCTGATCTTCGGCACCGACGCGGTCACGACCGGCGCCTCGAACGACATCGAGCGTGCGACCGACCTCGCGCGCAACATGGTCACCAAGTGGGGTCTGTCGGACCGCCTCGGCCCGCTGACCTATTCCGAGGAGTCCGGCGAGGTGTTCCTCGGCCGCTCGGTCACGCAGACCAAGCAGGTGTCGGACGAGACCGCGCACGCGATCGACCAGGAGGTCCGCCGCGTCATCGAGAACAACTACCAGCGAGCCAAGCACATCCTCGAGACCAACATCGACAAGCTCCACGCGATGGCGGAGGCCCTGGTCAAGTACGAGACCATCGACGACGGCCAGATCAAGGACATCATGGGCGGCCGGCCGCCGCGCGCGCCGTCCGACTGGGACGACTCGCTCTCGAGCAAGGGCGGCGGTGGTGCTGCGCGTCCCTCGCCGCCGCAGCCGGACGGCGGCCTTTCGCCCGCGGGCGAGGGCAGCGCCGGCTGACCCCGCCGGTTGATCCGTCCGGCCCGGCCGGGGTCTTCGCCTTGGGCGTCACGCTTTGCTGCGGAGACAGGCGCCTCGGGCTCGCCCGCCCGGTCGTCATGGGCGTGCTCAACGTCACCGCGGACTCCTTCTCCGACGGCGGCCGCTACCTCGACTTCGATGCCGCCATCGCCCAGGCCGAGCGCATGGTCGAGGCCGGTGCCGCGGTCATCGACGTGGGCGGCGAGTCGACCCGCCCCGGTGCCGAGCCCGTGCCGCTGGACGAGGAACTGCGTCGCGTGCTGCCCGTGGTTCGTCGTCTGGCGCGTCTGCCTGTCGTGGTCTCGGTCGACACCAGCAAGCCCGAGGTCATGCGCGCCGCGATCGACGCGGGCGCGGGGCTGGTCAACGACGTCCGTGCGCTGCAGGCGCCCGGCGCCCTCGAGGCCGTCGCCCGGGGCGGGGCCGGGGTCTGCCTGATGCACATGCAGGGCACACCGGCGACCATGCAGTGCGACCCGGTCTATGCCGACGTCGTGACGGAGGTCAACGCCTTCCTCGAAGCGCGGGTTCAGGCTTGCACGATGGCCGGGATCGCTGCGGAGCGCATCTGCGTCGATCCGGGTTTCGGCTTCGGCAAGACGCTGGAGCACAATCTGCAGCTGCTGCGCGCGCTGCCGCAGCTCGGCGTCCGCGATCTTCCGCTGCTGGTCGGGCTGTCGCGCAAGTCGATGATCGGAGCCCTGACGGGAAGGCCGGTCGGCGAGCGGCTGGCCGGAGGCGTGGCGCTCGCGCTGTGGGCGGTGCAGGGCGGTGCCAAGATCGTCCGCACCCATGACGTCGGTCCGACCCGCGACGCCTTGTCGGTCTGGGCGGCAGTATCGGGAGGTTGAAAAGACGTGGCCAGGAAGTATTTCGGTACCGACGGCGTCCGCGGACGCGTCGGCGAGCCGCCGCTGACGGTCGATTTCGCGCTGCGCCTCGCGAGCGCCGGGGCCCGGGTGCTCGCGCCGCAGGGCGGTACGGTGCTGATCGGCAAGGACACGCGGCTCTCCGGCTACATGTTCGAGTCGGCGCTCGAGGCGGGCTTCGTCGCCGCCGGCGTCAACGTGATGCTGATCGGGCCGCTGCCGACGCCCGGCATCGCCTACATGACGCGGCACTTCGGCTGCAGTTTCGGCGTCGTCATCAGCGCCTCCCACAATCTCTACGACGACAACGGCATCAAGTTCTTCGACTCCGGCGGCGGCAAGCTCTCCGACGAGGACGAAGAGCGCATCGAGGCGGAGCTCGAGAACCCGCCGGTCACGCGCCATTCCCGTGGCTTGGGCCGCGCCTCGCGCGTCGATCGCTCACGTCAGCACTACCAGGAATTCTGCGCCGCGACGCTGCCCCAGGGCCTGACGCTCGACGGCATGAAGATCGTCATCGACTGTGCCAACGGCGCCGGCTACAAGGTCGCGCCGCGGATCCTTGCCGATCTTGGCGCGGACATCGTGCCGATCGGCTGCTCACCCAACGGCCGCAACATCAACGATGGCTGCGGTTCGACTTCGCCCGACCTGCTGCAGCTCACCGTTTCGGGCGTGCGCGCCCAGGTGGGTATCGCGCTCGACGGTGACGGCGACCGGCTGGTGATGGTCGACCATCTCGGCCGTGCCGTCGACGGCGACCAGTTGCTCTACGTCATGGCATCGGCGCGGCGGGCGGCCGGTTCGCTGCAGGGCCCGGTCGTCGGCACCGTCATGAGCAATCTCGGTCTCGAGCTCGCGCTGCGCGAGCAGGGCATCGACTTCCAGCGCGCCCAGGTCGGCGACCGCTACGTCATGGCGCGGATGCGCGAGTCCGGCGCAGTCCTCGGTGGCGAGACCTCGGGTCACATCCTGACGCTCGACAAGACCACGACCGGCGATGCGATCGTCGCGGCGCTGCAGGTGCTGGCGGTGATGCGGCAGAGCGGCAGGTCGCTGGCCGAGCTCGCGGCCGGCATGCCGAAGCTGCCGCAGGTCATGGTGAACGTGAAGGTCGGACGACGCTTCGACCCGCTGTCGGTGCCGGCCGTGGCCGAGGTCGTGCGCCGGGTCGAGTCCAAGCTCGGCAAGCAGGGTCGCGTCGTGCTGCGTGCCTCGGGCACCGAGCCGGTGATCCGGGTCATGACCGAGGCCGAGGAGGAGCCTCAGGCCCGCGATTCCGCCGACGAGATCGCCGCGGCCGTCCGAGCTGCCGTACCCTGAGCCAGGCCCCATCGTGTCGACCGCGGCCTTGCGGAAATCCGCAATGACCGCTAGTCGGCGGCCGCCATGCAGACACCGGCGGCGCTGTTCCGCAGCCTGCGGGCCGCGGGTCCGGCGGGCAGCTCCGGGCAGGTGGCGAGGCAGGGGTTCCCGCCCGGCGCGGGGCTTCGCCGTTGCGCCTGCGGGATCGCATGGCTATCATCGCGCGCCTTTTTCCCCGGGGGACGTCCATGCGTCGACCGATCGTCGCCGGTAACTGGAAGATGCACGGCTCGCGTGCCGAGAACGCCGCGCTGGTCGAGGGCATCCTCGCCGCCTGGCCATCACGCGCGGGCGACTGCATCGTCTGTCCGCCGTTCGTCTACCTGCAGGAGCTCTCTCGCGTGCTGCGCGACTCGCCGGTGCAGCTCGGTGCGCAGGACGTCTGTGCCGAGCCGGTCGGGGCTTTCACGGGCGAGGTGTCGGCGGCCATGCTGCGCGACGTCGGTTGCGAGTACGTGATCGTCGGCCATTCCGAGCGGCGCGCGCTGTATGCCGAGGACGATACCCTGGTGGCGCGCAAGTTCGCTGCGGCGCTCGGCAAGGGCCTCGTGCCGATCCTCTGCGTCGGCGAGACGCTCGCCGAGCGGGATGCCGGGCGCACGCACGAGGTCGTCGGCCGGCAGCTCGACGCCGTGCTCGATCTCTGCAGCGCCGCGCCGTTCGCGAGCGCCGTGCTCGCTTACGAGCCGGTCTGGGCGATCGGCACCGGCAGGGTGGCATCGCCCGAGCAGGCCCAGGACGTACACGCGTTCGTGCGTGGCCGGATCGCGGCACGCGATGCTACAATCGCGAGCTCGGTGCGCGTCCTCTACGGTGGCAGCGTCAAGGCCGGCAATGCCCGCGAACTCTTCGCGATGCCGGACGTCGACGGTGGCCTCATCGGAGGAGCGTCGCTGAAGGTCGAGGAATTCGTCGCGATCCTCGCGGCGGCCGCGGCTTGAACGAACTGCACGCGCGGAAGGTCCGATGCTGCGAACGGTTTTGACGATAGTCCAGGTCTTCGCCTCGCTGGCGATCGTGGCGCTCGTGCTGCTGCAGCGCGGCCGCGGTGCCGATGCGGGCGCCGGCTTCGGTGCCGGCGCCTCCGGCAGCGTGTTCGGCGCACGCGGTGCGACCACCGGCCTGTCGCGATCGACCGCGGTGTTCGCGGCGATCTTCATGCTGAACAGCCTCGCGCTGGCGTGGCTCGGCACGCGTCCCTCGGAAACGACGCCGCGTGGCCTGATCGAGCAGCCCGCGAGCACAGGGCCTGCGGCGGCCGTTCCTTCGCCGGCGATTCCCGAGTCGCAGGCGCCGGGCCAGGTCGTCCCCGGATCGGTCGCGCCCGCCCCCGCGGCCGGCGCGCCGCTCGAGTCGGTGCCGTCGAACGCACCGGCGCAGTGACACACCGGAACCGAGAATCAGTTGCCGACGTGGTGGAATTGGTAGACACACTAGCTTGAGGGGCTAGCGCCGCGAGGCGTGGGAGTTCGAGTCTCCCCGTCGGCACCAATCTCGATCCGGTCCTGCTACAATGCGCGC
>JADLDF010000218.1 GCA_020846815.1 Gammaproteobacteria bacterium
GGCAGCTTCCAGCTCAACGTCATGTTGCCGGTGATCGCCTGGAACCTGCTGGAGAACATCCGGCTGCTCGCCAGCGCCACACGCGCGCTCGACGAGCGGGCCATCGCCGGTTTCACGGTGAACTCCGCGCACCTGGCCGCCGCGCTCGAGCGCAATCCGGTCCTCGTCACCGCGCTGAATCCGGTGATCGGCTACGAACAGGGTGCGGCGATCGCCAAGCGGGCGCTGGCCGAAGGCCGACCGATCGCCGAGGTCGCCGCAGAAATGACGGGCCTGCCGGCTGCGCGGCTCGCGCGCCTGCTCGATCCGAAGGCGCTGACGGGCGGCGGCATTCTGGACGATGGAGGGTCGGGCGGCTGATGCCGGCAGCGACCCCGATCGATCCGGCCACGCTCGATCCGGCCAGCCTGCGCGAGCTCATCGTCGCGCGGCTCGCGGCTGCGCCGCGCGATGCCGCCGTCGAGGACTGGCGCATCGGCGCGGCGACGTCACAGCGGCGCGCCGAGCTGCGGCGCTTCTTCCCGGCCAACCCGGTGCACGCTGCCGTGCTGGTGCCGCTGGTCGAGCATGGGGACGGACTGACGGTGCTGTTGACGCAGCGTGCGAGCCATCTGGCGAATCATCCGGGCCAGATCAGCTTCCCGGGAGGGCGCGTCGAGCCGCGCGACATCGACGTCGTGCACGCCGCGCTGCGCGAGTCGGAGGAGGAGATCGGTCTCGAGCGGCGCCACGTCACGATCGCCGGGCTGTTGCCCGACCATCTTCTCAGCACCGGCTTTCGCGTCACGCCGGTCGTGGGCTTCGTGCGGCCGGGGTTCCGGCTGCAGCTCGATCCGACCGAGGTCGACGAAGCCTTCGAGGTGCCGCTGGCGGCGCTGCTCGACTCGCGCAACCACGTGCAGCGGATCCGCCGCTTCGACGACCTGGAGATCGAGCTGACGGACCTGCCGTTCGAGGGCCGCAACATCTGGGGCGCCACCGCCGGCATGCTGCTGAGCTTCTACCGGCTGCTGCGCGGCGAGGACGCCTGATGCCGGGCCCGGCGGCGCGCGCGCTGCTCGAGCTGCTGCAGGTCATGGCACGGCTGCGGGATCCGCAGCAGGGCTGTCCCTGGGATCTCGCCCAGGATTTCGCGAGCATCGCGCCCCACACCCTCGAAGAGGCCTTCGAGGTCGCCGATGCGATCGAGCGCGGCGAGCCCGATGCCATCCGCGACGAGCTGGGCGACCTGCTGTTCCAGGTCGTATTCCATGCCCGGCTCGGCGAGGAGCGCGGCTGGTTCGATTTCGCCGCGGTCGCCGGCGGCATCACAGCCAAGCTGCGCCGCCGTCATCCGCACGTGTTCGCGACGGCCGGGCAGCAGGAACGGCCCGGTGCCGGCGCGCCGGTGGCCGACTGGGAACGCATCAAGGCCGCCGAGCGTGGCGCGGCAGGTGAGGTCGGCACGCTCCAGGGCATCGCGCTCGCTCTGCCGGCGCTGACCCGCGCCGCCAAGCTGGGCAAGCGTGCCAGCCGCGTCGGCTTCGACTGGCCGGACGCCGCAGGCGTGCGCGACAAGGTCCACGAAGAGCTCGCCGAGGTCGACGAGGTGCTCGCCGCGGAGGCGCCGGCTGCGCGTCGCGCCGAGGAGCTCGGCGACCTGCTGTTCGCGATCGCGAACTGGAGCCGGCATCTCGGGATCGATGCGGAGTCGGCCCTGCGCACCGCGAACCAGAAGTTCGAGCGGCGCTTCGCGATCATGGAGGCACTGGCGCGCGAGCGTGGCCTCGCGCTCGAATCGTTGTCGGCCGTGGCCTGGGACGCGCTCTGGGTGGAGGCGAAGCGCGGCGGGTGAGGCAGCATGGGTGCCAGGCGTCGCGGGCTCGCCGAGGTACGCCCGGGCAGTTCAGGGGACATTCATGGACCTGCGCCTAGGCTCGATCCCGGGCTCTGGTGAGGACGCCGACCGGTCGTCCGGAGTCCCCGAGGCGAGTGTCATGGACAAGCTCAGGAGCATCAAGGTCGTGGTGGCCGCCGTGGGCGCGGCGCTGGTGGCGCAGGCCGCGCTCGCGGACCCCGGCCGTTCGCGGGCCTGGGAGCGCGATCATGGCGGGCGGTATTCCGATACCGACTATGCGCGCGTCGTGGACGTGGAGCCGATCACCCGGCGCATCCGCGTCACCGAGCCGCGCCGCGAATGCTATGAAGAGACGCGCTACGACGAACCCCGCTACCAGGACGTCCGTTCCCGAGGCCATCAGCCGGCGGCCGGCTCGATGATCCTCGGCGGCATCCTCGGCGCCGCAGTCGGCAACCAGATCGGCAGCGGCGACGGCCGCCGGGCCGCGACGGTTGCGGGCGCCCTGATCGGTTCGGCGCTCGGCCACGACGCCGCGGCGCGGCGCGGGGAGCGCGACGGCCGCTACTACGATGCGCGGGATTACGGGCCGCCGCGCGCCTACACGGTCGAGCGCTGCGACGTGCGCTACCGCGAGAGCTGGGAGGAGCGGATCGAGGGCTATCGCGTCGCCTACGAATACCACGGGCGCCGCTACGAGACGCGCATGCCCTACGATCCGGGCGAGCGCGTCCGCGTGCGCGTCGACGTGTTCCCCGACGAGTGAGTCGCCCCGGGCGTGCCGGCGCCGCGGTGCTGCGACTACAATCGCAGCGCACCGCACCGGGCAAGCCGGGGAGAGGCATGAGCGTCGAGACATCCAGACCATCGCGCAGCGCGGGCCGCAGGGCGTCGCCGCCGCGCCGCGTCGTGCTCCTCGCCTTGGGCTGCATCGGCCTCGGCGGCATCGCATCAGCCGCTCTTCCCCCGCCCGGCGGCGTCGCCCCCGCAGAGCAGCCGCCGGCGGCGAGCGGCTCGCCCGTGATCGAGGGCGGCGAGCTGAGCATCCTGCAGGGCCGCGCGATTTCGCTGGACGAGGCCATCGACATGGCGCAGCGGCGCTTCAA
>JADLDF010000219.1 GCA_020846815.1 Gammaproteobacteria bacterium
CTGAAGCGCCGCAAGCGCGAGTACCTGCTCTGCGGCGACTGGAACATCGCCCACAAGCCCATCGACCTGAAGAACTGGAAATCCAACCAGAAGAACTCCGGCTTCCTGCCCGAGGAGCGCGCCTGGCTCGACCGCCTGTTCGGCGAGGAACGCTGGGTCGATGCGTTCCGCGAGGTCAACGTCGAGCCCGAGCAGTACACCTGGTGGTCGAACCGCGGCCAGGCCTGGGCCAAGAACATCGGCTGGCGCATCGACTACCAGATCGCGAGCCCCGGGCTCGCCGGCGCGGCGCGGCGCGCCGAGATCTACAAGGCGCAGCGCTTTTCCGATCACGCGCCGCTGATCATGGACTACGCGCTTTGAGCGCCGGGTGGCGGGGCGCGCTGCGTCCCTATCTCGAGAAGGAGCCGCTGGCGGCGTTCTTCGTCGGCATCTCCTCCGGCTTCCCGTACGCCATGATCGGCGCGACGCTGACCACGCGCCTCGCGCAGGACGGCATCGACAAGCGCACGGTCACGGCCTTCACGCTCGCGTTCCTGGTCTACAACCTGAAGGTGTTCTGGGCCTGGATCGTCGACGGCGTGCGCATCCCGCTGCTCGGCCGGCTCGGCCAGCGCGTCTCCTGGCTGCTGCTCGCGGGCCTCGCGGTCATCGCCGCGATCGTGAACCTCGCGCTGGTCGATCCGAAGGCCAGCATCCAGGCGACCGTGATCGCCGCGGTGCTGGTCGGCATCGCCGGTGCGACCTACGACATCGTCATCGATGCCTACCGCATCGAGACGCTGCAGCCGCGCCAGCTCGGCATCGGCTCGGGCATGTCGCAGTACGGCTGGCGCATCGGCTCGGCGGCTGCGGGCGCGCTCGCGCTGGTGATCGCCGGTCGCGCCGGCTGGTCCGTGGCCTATCTCGCCTGCGCGGCTTTCGCGCTGCCGGCGATGCTGACGGGCCTGATCGTCGGCGAGCCGGCGCGGCACGTCGTCGCGATCGAAAAGCGGGGGCTGACCGCGGTCTGGAGCTCGATCGCGGGCCCGTTCGTCGAGTTCATGCGCCGCTCGGGTGCCTGGCTGGTGCTGCTGTTCATCCTGGTGCACAAGATCGGCGACACGCTCGCGAACCTGACGTTCCGGCTGCTGTTCAACGACCTCGGCTTCAGCAATGACGAGATCGCGGTCTACGACGTCGCCTTCGGCTTCTGGGCCTATCTCGCCGGTATCTTCATCGGCGGCGTCATCTACGCGCAGCTCGGGCTGAAGCGCTCGGTGCTGATCGCGCTGCTGCTCATGGGCGTCTCGAACCTGAGTTTCGCGCTGCTCGCGGCCGCCGGCCACAGCAACTTCGGCATGGCGGCGGCGATCGGCTTCGAGAACCTCGCCAGCGGCTACGGCGGCGTGGTCGTCGTGGCCTACTTCTCCGCGCTCTGCAACCTGCAGTTCACCGCTGCGCAGTATGCGCTGATCTCGGCCGCGGCCAGCGTCGTCGGCCGCGTGCTCACCGGCACGACCGCAGGCTCGCTGATCGAGCAGATGGGCTACGTGAACTTCTACCTGCTGACGACGCTGCTGGCGCTGCCCGGCATCCTGCTGTTCTGGTTCATGATGCGCGCCGGACTGATCGACCGCGCGCTCGGCACGGCCGGAAAGTAAAAGATAAATCTGATTTATTTTCCGGAACGGAAAATAAATCAGATTTGTTTAGCCGACCGAGCGCCAGCTGCCGTCGCTCGAAGCGTCGTCCTCGGTGGGATCGATGTCGACCGAGCCGGTCCAGTCCTCCGGCGGTGCCGCAGCCTCGATCTCGCGCAGCTCGCAGCGGCCGTACCAGTCGTCGAGCTCCATCTCCTCGATGGTGCCGTCGTAGTACTGCAGCTCCACGGTGCCGTCGTCCTCGTCGAGCGCGACGATCTCGAAGACGTCGCCCTCCGTGAAGCGGTACCAGCTGCCGATCGTCGGTTGCAGGACACTCATCGGCGGAACCTCTCGTTTGGCGCCCGGTTGTTCGGCTCTGCGAGGGCCATGCTGCGCTTGCGGCGCGGCGCGGTGCAAGTCGGGTTTTACCGCAACGCGTCATCGGCCGGCGCGTCGGCGCGCCGTCGGAACGCGAGATCGAAGACCTCGTGGCCGAGGCGCTCGCCGCGCCGCTCGAAGCGCGTCTGGATGCGCCAGGCCGGGCGCGGCACGAAGCGGCCGTCTGGCGCGAGGTTCTCGAGCTGCGGCACCGCGGCGATGGCCTCGAGCATCCACTCGGCGTACGGTGCCCAGTCGGTCGCGAGCGCGAGCGTGCCGCCGGCGCGCAGCCGGCTCGCGAGCAGCGCGATGAACGGCGGCTGCACCAGGCGACGCTTGTGGTGGCGCTTCTTGTGCCAGGGATCGGGGAAGAGGATCAGCGCCTCGTCGAGCGTGCCGGGCGCGAGCATCGTGCGCAGCACCTCGACCGCATCGTGCGCGACGACGCGTAGGTTGTGCAGCCGCGCCTGTTCGGCGCGCAGCAGCAGGCGACCGACGCCGGGGCGATGCACTTCGATGCCGAGGTAGTCGCGCTCGGGATGCGCGGCGGCGAGCGCCGCGAGGTTGTCGCCGTTGCCGAAGCCGATCTCGAGCGTGCGCGGCGCGCGACGTCCGAAAGCGGCATCGAGGTCCAGCGCCCGGCCCGGATCGAAGTCGATGCCATGGCGTGGCCAGAGCTCGTCGAGGGCACGACGTTGCGCGTCCGTGACGCGCCCCGCACGAATGACGAAAGAGCGGATGCCGCGCGGCGATTCTGTGTCGTGGTTCACAGCTCAATTTAACAGACGCAGACGGCATTCCGTCGCTGCACTGCGACGTCTTGCACAGCTCGCCGACACTAAGTACAAAGGCTGCGAACGAAGGGCAAACCCGCCGCGAGGTGGGGACGCAAAGCCTCCGGTCTCGGTCACCGCGCGACGCGCGATGCCGAGATAGCGGGGTTGCCGGCGAGGCCTTCCGCTGCGATCCGCATCGGTCAACTCGTCGTCATCCGGTCCGTGGGCTGTCGCCCGTCGGACTCCGGAGCTCTGCCGCCCGCGTTCGCCTTCGAACCAAACGCAGGCGTCGCAACGGAGCTCTGGAAATGCCGGTCACTGATCTCACTGCCTTCCGCCGCACCTGCCCGCGTCTGGTGACGCTCGTTGCCGCCAGTCTGTCGCTCGCCGCCTGCTTCGACGACAGCTCGAGTTCATACACGAGCGGCGCGCAGGCGAGCGCGCAATCGGATGTGGCGCCGGCCGCGACCACGGGCTCGAGCGCGGGCAACAGGGCGCCGGTGGTCGGCGGCGTGCCGGCGGCGTCGATTCCAGCCGGCTTCCCCTACGTCTTCAAGCCGACCGTCAGCGATGCGGACGGTGACATGCTGACTTTCTCGATCCAGGGACTGCCGACCTGGGCCGTGTTCGATCCGCGCACCGGCGAACTGCGCGGCACGCCGACCGAGGCCGATCTCGGTGAGAGCGGCGGCATCGTGATCACGGTCAGCGACGGCAAGGCGAGCGCGGCCATCGGTCCGTTCCGCGTGCTGATCAACCGCCCGGCCAACAGTGCGACCCCGTCGATCGGCGGCCGCGCACCGTCGATCAGCGGCACGCCGTCGACCACGGTGGTCGCGGGCACCGGCTACACCTTCCAGGCCGTCGCCAGCGATCCGGAGGGCAATCGCCTGACTTTCGGCGCGCGCAATCTGCCGGCCTGGCTCGGCCTCAACTCGGCCAACGGCATCCTGACCGGCACGCCCACGGCGGCGCAGGTGGGCACCTACGCCAACATCACGATCAGCGTCACCGACGGCAACTCGACGGTGTCGCTGCCGCCGTTCACGATCACCGTCACCGCACCGGCCGCGACCGGCTCGACCACCGGCGGCAGCGCGGGAACGACCACGGGTGCGGGCACGGGCACGGCGACGCTGACCTGGCTGAAGCCGATGCAGAATGCCGATGGCACGCCGTTGACCGATCTGGCAGGTTTCATCGTGAAGTACGGCAACAGCCTCACGGCGCTCGATCAGCGCATCGCGGTCAACGATCCGGCGATGACGCGCTACACGGTGACGAACCTCGGCCGTGGCACCTGGTACTTCACGGTGGTCTCGTACACCGTCGGCGGCGTCGAGAGCAGCCACTCCGACGTGGTCAGCAAGACCATCAGCTGATCCCCCGGGCCTATACTCCTCCGGCAGGAGGAGAGGGCCCGGATTGGACGCCACGGCACTACCGACCGACGACGACGGCTGGCCACGACTGCTCGCCGCCGCGCGTGACCCGCGCGCCGGCCTGTTGCCGACGGTGGTCGCGCCGGGGCTGCTCGAGCTCTACGGCCCGCTGCTCGCCGCCTCGCGCGAGCGGCTGCTGATCATCGGTCACCTCGGCCAGAGCCTCGATGGTTTCATCGCGACCGAGAGCGGCGATTCGCGC
>JADLDF010000220.1 GCA_020846815.1 Gammaproteobacteria bacterium
ATCGGCCAGTTCGATCTGACCAGCGAGGAAATCCACGAGTCCTGGCTGAAACCCCGGTTTTACGGCTATGCCGAGGTCCTGGGAGTGAAGATCCACGTGTCCGACATCGGCCGCGATCACAAAGTCACGGTGTCGCTGGTCGACTGAACCGGCGTGGCGCGGCCGGGCACGATGATCCGGTCCGGCCGCGCCGTGCATACTTGACCATGTGGTCAAGTATGTTCATCGCGGGGTGTCGGTTGCCCTTTCGCATCAATGCGTAAAGAACACCGCATCCACTTGTTGGCCGACACGGGCACTTTTGCGCCGAGGGTCTGAATCGCGGTGATAGCAATGTCCCAGGCGGCGATGACAGCGCCGTTCGAGTGACTCGCAGGTCTGTTGCCGTGGGGCAACGGCCGGCGGGGGCGGGGGTCTGACAATACGGCCGGCCGGCTTGGAGACCGGTGGCCATGCGGCCGGGCCACGGGTCGGTCCGGCGGCTGCGGCCGTGCCCCGTGCAGCTCTTCACCGGCAGCGCCCGGCAATCGGGTGCGGATTCAGTTACAGGGGGTCGACATGTCGAGGCACTTGGATTTGCGTCATGGTCTATGGATGGCGTCGCTCGCGCTCGCCGTTCCGAGCCAGGTCGGGAATGCGCAACCCGCGGATTCGGCCAGCGCACTCGCGATCGACGAGGTCGTGGTCACCGCGCGCAAACGCGAGGAGAACCTGCAGGACGTGCCGCTGGCCGTCACGGCGATCTCCGCCGGCGAGATCCAGCGCCAGGGCATCAAGAGCGTCGAGGAGGTCATCGGCCGCGATCCGAGCCTGTCGTACGATCTCGGCATCGCGCCGTATGACACCCGCATCGTGATTCGCGGTCTCTCGCCGACCCGCGGCCGGCCGAACGTCGCGACGCTCGTCGACGGCATCGACATCTCCAGCGAGGCCATCGGCACGGCCGGCGGCTCGCTGCTGATCAACCCGCGCCTGGTCGACGTCGAGCGCATCGAGGTCGTCAAGGGTCCGCAGAGCGCGCTGTACGGTCGCAGTGCCTTCGCCGGTGCGATCCAGTACATCTCCAAGGATCCGTCGGACGAACTCGACGGCGACATCACCGTCGAGGCCGGCAATCTCAACCGCTACGACGTCAAGGGCAGCATCTCGCTGCCGTTCACCGACACCCTCGGCATCCGGCTCAACGGCTACCGGTTCGAGGATGGCGGCTACTACCGCAACAGCGTCACTGGCGCGCGCGTCGGCGGGGGCGAGGGCACCGGCGGTTCGCTGACGCTCAAGTGGGCGCCCGGCGAGGTCTATTCGCTGAAGTTCCGTGCCGATTACGCCGACGACAGCTTCGACCAGCAGGCACAGGCCCTGCTGGCGTTCAACAGCGTCATGGCGGTGCCGGCCGAAGCCTCGAGCTGCCGCGTCTATTCGATCGTCAACCCTGCCACCAACCAGACGATCTACGCGCTCGGCCCGGTGCTCGATCCGTCCTGCACCACGCTGACCGTCGGCACCGCGGCGCCGGTGCTGAACCCGGTCCGGCGGCTCGAGACCGCTACCGGCAACAACCGCTATTTCAACGACATGGCGATCCGCTCGTATCGCGGCGCCGTGCCCGGCGGCAAGGGTCTCGCCGTCGCCTACAACCCGGACCACACGCGCTCCACCAACAACGGCTTGTCGGCGCCGGATTTCCCGGGCAGCAATCGCCAGGTCGCGCGCTTCTCGCTGGTACAGGAGGCAGCGGTCGATTTCGGCACGTTCGCCTTGTATTCCGGCTATACGCGCGGTCTCGCAGCCGCGAATTTCGATTTCGACAAGACGGCTTCGACGTCGATCTGGTCTTCGTTGAACACCGACAGCAAGACCGAGCAGATGAGCCACGAGCTGCGCTTCACCTCGGATTTCGAGGGTCCCGTGCAGGTGATCGGCGGCTTGCAGTACTGGGAGGAGGAGGCGTTGCAGGTCGACACCAACCACACGGTGATCGCTTCCGGCATCGCCTGCGTGATCACGAGCCCGATCGCGACCACCTGCCCACCGCCGGCTTTCGGCACGGGCTTCACGACGGCCAACGTGGTGCCTTACATGGACGAGATCCTCGCCGCCCGTGTCCCGACGTTCACCGGACGCGAGGTCGAGCACAAGTCCGTCTATGCCGAGATCGAATGGGCACTCACCGACACCTTGCAGCTGATTGCCGAGGCGCGCTACGTCGATGAGGACAACTCCGTCCTGGGCGCGTTCACCGGCGGCACCGTCGCTGCACCGGGTCCGGGAACCGGAGCGGCAGGAACGGTGACGCTCTGCGGCGCTACCGGCAACTGCAACGTCGCCGCGTCGATTCCGTATCCGGCGTCGCCGGCCACGCCGGTGCGCACCTTCGCGGGCGCGGCGGTCACCGGCTACGGCATCTACGAGCGCAATGACTCGTATGTCACGCCGAAGGGCACGATCCAGTGGCGGCCGAGCGAAAGCCTGAACCTGTATGCGTCCTTCGCCAAGGCGCAGAAGCCGGGCGGCTTCTCGACGCTGCAGATCGGCGCCGCGGGTCTCGGTGCGCTCGACGGCGTCGAGTTCCTGCCCGAGAAGATGAAGGTCTAC
>JADLDF010000221.1 GCA_020846815.1 Gammaproteobacteria bacterium
CGCACGAATAGAAAGAGGGACGGCCGCATCCCGATAGAGGGGGGGGAGAGATGCGAGCCGCCCCTCGAGGGGAACGGTACCGGCCGGCGCCTCGGGCGCCGGGCCGTCGTGATCAGGCGCTCTTGCGGACGGCGGCGGTCAGCTCGTCGTTCGCGGCCTGAGCCCACTTGCCCATCTCGGCCTGCGCCTGGACGGCAATCTTCAGCCACTCGTTGGTACGCTCGGTCTGGCGACCGACGAACTCGGTGGCGAGCTGCGCCTGCCGGGCGGCGAGCTGCTGCGGATCCCTGGCCGTCAGCGCGGCGCGAGCCTGCGCGATGCCGTAGTCGAGCGCTTCGCCCGTGGCCTCGTAACCGTGACGGGCGGCGCGCTCGAATGTGCGGACCACGAATTCGTTCAGCTCGAGGAACGGCGCCAGCGCACGCTTCTGGAAATCGAAGTAGGCGGCGAAGTCCTGGGGTCCGGTCGTCATCGCGGCGGTCCTCGGTGAACGAAGGACGCCACTGTAACACCGGTTTGTATGCAGTGCAATATAACTTTTCGGACTGCCGCCGTGATCGGGCAGGAATTATCAAACCCCAATTGAATCAATAAACTATCATTCCACCGGGATCGAGATCTGCAACCTCGTCCCGGAATTTCTCTTGCGTCGCAACAGCGACGGGGCCGACCATGAGCGAGATGCCGAAAGAGACGCTGACCTGGACCGACGTCTACCTCAAGAGCCAGGAGGAATTCCTCCGGCGCTGGAGCGAGCTCGCGGGCGGTGCAGCACGGGCGGCCGCGGGCGGTGGCGGCGACCCCGCCGCTGCGGGAACCGACGGCTCGGCGGGAGACTTCGGCGCCGCGTCCGGGCGCGACTGGTTCGCGATGTTCGCGCCGCGGTTCACGGGCGCGGCGGGCGAGCTCGCCGAACGCTACTTCGGCTTTTACGACCAGTACCTCGCGGCGACGCGCGGTCTCTGGGAAGTGCTGGCCAAGGCGACGGTCGATCCCGATCCAGACGCGCGCGCGCGCGCGTTCGCCGACGGCCTGCAGGCGCTGCAGCAGCCATTCACGCAGCTCTGGTCGCAGTCCGCGGCGCTTTTCGGCCTGCCCCTGCCCCCGGGCGCGGGCGACGCTGACCCGTTCCAGACACTGGCTTCGTTCTTCCGCGGCGGCGCGGCGCTGCCGGCACTCGGCCTTACGCGCGAGCGGCAGCAATCGCTGCAGCGGATCCAGTCGCTGACCACCCAGTACCTGCAGCAGCAAGCACGGCTGCTGCAGCTCTGGAATGACATCGTCGGCGACGCGCTGCGGCTGCTCGGCGAGCGCATCGGGCGCAAGCTCGCGGCCGGCGAGACGATCGACGACACCAAGGCGCTCTACGACCTGTGGATCGAATCGGCCGAAGAGGTCTACGCGAAGGTCGCGCACGGTCCGGCCTACGCCAGGGCGCAGGCCGAGCTCGGCAACACGCTGGCGAAGCTGCGCATCGAACAGCGCCTGGCGATCGAGTCGATCGCCAGGCAGTACGATCTGCCGACGCGCGAGGAGCTGAACACCGTCCACCGCCGGCTGCGCGATCTCAAGGCCGAGCTGCGCCGTGTCGATGCAAAGCTCGGAGCCGCGCAGCGGGCCGCAGCTGCAGCCGCGCCGCTGGCGCCCGCATCCACACGCACACCCGCACCCGCACCTGCGCCCGCACCTGGGCCCGCGGCGCGCAAGGCGCGCGCCACCAGAGGAACCGCCACCAGCAGGCGCACCGCCAGGGCGACCACCACCAGGAAGGGCAGGTAAATGAGCGAGGAGACCAAGGGCGCCGCCGATCCACGCGTGGTGATGCAGGAGCTGATCGACTTCAGTCAAAAGTTCGCCCAGGGCATCCCGGCGCTGCAGGCGGCCGCCGGCGTCGAGGTCGGCTGCTCCGCCAAGGAAGCCGTGTTCCGCACCGACAGGATCACGCTGTACCGCTACAAGCCGATCGCGAAGCCGGCGGGCGTCACACCGGTGCTGATTTCCTACGCACTCGTCAACCGGCCCTACATGATGGACCTGCAGCACGATCGCTCGCTGATCCGCCGGCTGCTCGAGCAGGGCCTGGACATCTACCTCATCGACTGGGGCTACCCCGACGGCGCGGACCGCTTCCTCGATCTCGACGACTACATCAACGGCTTCCTGCACGACTGCCTGCAGCACGTGCTCGATCGGCACCGGATCGAGTCGGCGAACCTGCTCGGCGTCTGCCAGGGCGGCACGTTCAGCCTCTGCTACGCGGCGCTGCATCCTGAGCGCGTCAAGAACCTCGTCACGATGGTCACGCCGGTCGATTTCCAGACACCGGAGAACCTGCTGTCGAAATGGGCACAGGACATGGACGTGGACGCCGTCGTCGACGCCGGCGGCAACGTCTCGGGCGAGATGCTGAACGCCGCCTACGTCTCGCTGATGCCCTTCCGGCTGATGCAGCAGAAGTACGTGAGCCTGGTCGACATCCTCAAGGACCCGCGCCAGGTCGAGAATTTCATGCGCATGGAAAAATGGATCTTCGACAGCCCGGACCAGGCCGGCGAGGCGTTCCGCCAGTTCACGCGCTGGTTCTTCCAGGAGAACCGCCTGATCAAGGGCACGGTCGAGCTCGGCGGCGAGCGGGTCGACCTGAAGAAGATCACGCAGCCGGTGCTGAACATCTTCGGCCGGCAGGATCACCTGGTACCGCCGTCGGCGTCGATTCCGCTCGAACGCTGCGTCGGCACCAGGGACTACACGGTCTTCGAGATGGACGTCGGCCACATCGGCATGTACGTTAGCGGCAAGTCTCAGAAGCAGCTACCGGAGACGATCGCCCAATGGCTGAAAGCGCGCGAGTAGCGACGCATCCTGCCGCGGCCGCCGCGTACGAGGTGCTGCAGGCGCGCGTCGGCCAGGAAGTCCACCTCAGCGACTGGCTGCTCGTCACGCAGCACCGCGTCGACGCGTTCGCAGGCGCGACCGGCGACCATCAGTGGATCCACGTCGATCCCGAGCGCGCGCGGCGCGAGTCGCCGTACAAGGCGCCGATCGCGCACGGCTACCTCACGCTTTCGCTGCACATCCTGCTGCGCGACCTGGTGTCACCGGACCGGCCCTACGTGCCGGGCGTCGCCAGCGTGGTCAACTACGGGCTC
>JADLDF010000222.1 GCA_020846815.1 Gammaproteobacteria bacterium
CCGTCGTGAGCCAGAGCGCGGCAGGAACGACGACGAGTGCGGCCAGGTTCAGCTGCAGGAAACGCCGCGGCTCGATGAAGACGAAGAGCTCGGTCAGCTCGACGCGCGTCAGCCGCTCGAGCCGCTGCCGGTGCTGCTGCGAGCTCCATGCGCCGGCCCGCCAGGCGAGCAGCGCCACGGCCGCGGCGGCGAGCGCCGCGACCAGCGCCGAAAGCACGATGACGCCGCTCATGCGCGCCTCCCGACGACCGCCGGCGGCTCCTCGGTGAAGAGGCCGAGGTCGAGCACATAGCCGGCGCGCGTCAGCCGCTCGAAGAACTGCGGCGCGTGGCCGCAGCCGACGTGGCGGCCGCGGCTGCGCCCCGACGCATCCGGTGCTTCGGAAACGAAGCGGAACAGCTCCTGCAGCTGGATCGTGCCGGAGGTGACGCCGGTGACCTCGGTCACGTGGGTGATGCGGCGCGCGCCACAGGCAAAGCGTGCCTGATGCACGATCACGTGGATCGAGGCCGCGATCTGCTCGCGCACGGCGAGCACCGGCAGGTCGACGCCCGACATCAGCACCATGACTTCGAGCCGCGACAGCAGCTCGCGCGGACTGTTGGCGTGGACCGTCGTCAGCGAGCCGTCGTGGCCGGTGTTCATCGCCTGCAGCATGTCGAGCGTCTCGCCGCCGCGACATTCGCCGACGACGATGCGGTCCGGCCGCATGCGCAAGGCGTTGCGCACCAGGTCGCGGACGCTGACCTCGCCGCGCCCCTCGATATTGCGCGTGCGCGTCTCGAGCGCGACCAGGTTCGGGTGATCGAATGCGAGCTCGGCCGAATCCTCGATCGTGACGACGCGCTCGGTGCGCGGGATCAGGCTGGAGAGCACGTTGAGCAGCGTGGTCTTGCCCGATCCGGTACCGCCCGAGACGACGAGGTTGCGCCGATGCACTACGCAGAGGCGCAGGAACTCGAGCATGCGCGGATCGAGCGTGCCTCCGGCCACGAGATCCGCGGCCTGCGGACGGCGCCGCCCGAAACGGCGGATCGTCACCGCGGTGCCCCGCAGCGCGACGGGCGGGATCACGACGTTGACGCGGGAGCCGTCGGGCAGACGCGCGTCGACCATCGGCGAGGCGTCGTCGACGCGACGGCCCACGGGCGTGACGATGCGCTCGACGATGCCGCGCAGCGCCTGCTCGCCGCTGAAGCGGCCGCGGACGCGTTCCGTGCGCCCGTGGCGTTCGACGAAAATCGTCTCCGGCCCGTTGACCATGATCTCGCGTATCTCGTCGTCGGCGAGCAGGGTCTCCAGGGGACCGAGACCGAGGGCTTCGTCGATGACGAAGCGCAGCAGCCGGGCCGCATCCACGGCCGGCGGCAGCGGCTCGGCGGCGAGCGTCGGCTCGAGCAGCGCGCGCGCCAGCGAGCGCAGCTCGGCGTCGGTCATGCTGGCGACGTCGCGGCGCCGCAGATCGAACTGCTCGATCAGGCGCTGGTGCACGCGGCGGGCGACGGCCAGGAACTCCTCGCCATGATCCGTCGACGGCGCGGCCATCGTGGCATCTCCGGCGATGGCCCCGGGCGGCGCCGCCGGCGATGCGGCGGCGCTGTGCAGCTCGGCATCGGGCAGCTCGGCACGGGGCGGCCCGGCATCGCGCTCATCGGGATGCGCCGAAGCCGAAGGGCCCGCCTGTATGCGGATCGTGAACTCGCCGACGTGCAGCACGTCCGCGGCATCGAGCGGCCCGGCGGTGACGATGCGCTCGCCGTTGACGCGCGTGCCGCCCGCACAGCCGAGATCGACGATGCCGTAGCGGCCGGCGGCGACGAAGTCGAGGCGCGCGTGCCGGGGGCCGACGCCGCGGGCCGGCAGGCGCAGCGCGCAGCTCTCGCCGCTGCCGATCCAGCACGGACTCTGCGGCAGCGCGACGAGTTCGACGCGGCCGTCGGGGTGGGTGATCGCGGCGCGCATCTCAGGAACCGCCCCCGGCGGCATCGAGGCGCCGGCGCGCGCGCTCGAGCGCCGCCTCGCCCGGATCCGGCGGCAGCGGATCGGCGGCCGGTGCGGCACGCACGATGCGCGGCGTGAGGAAGATCACCAGCTCGGAACTCTCGTGGCGCCGCCCGCGGGTACCGAACAGCCGGCCGGCGGCCGGCAGGCGCGACAGTCCGGGCAGGCCGGAGTCCTCCTGGCTGTGCTGCTGGCTGGTCAGCCCGGCGATGACCAGGGTTTCGCCGTCGCGCAGATTGACGTCGGTCGCGGAGCGACGCTTCAGGAACCCGGGCACGCCGAGCACGCGCTGCGAGTTGTCGACCTGGCTGAGCTCGGTCTCGACGCGCGCGAACACGGCGCCGGCCGCATCGGCGACCGGCCGGACGTCGAGGATGACGCCGTATTCCTTGTACTCGACATCGGTCGAGCCGACGCCGCTGACCACGGGGAACGGGATCTCGCCGCCGGCGACGAAGCGGGCGCTGCCGCCGCTGCGGCAGCTCAGTGTCGGCTCGGCGACGATCGTGGCCTCGCCGCGCTGCTCGAGCAGCCGGATGCGCGAGTCGAGCGTGGTCGCGATGCCGAAATAGCGCTGTGCCGACGACAGCCCCGGCGGCAGCTGCTGCAGCGTCGAGTCGGACAGACCCGATTCCGGCG
>JADLDF010000223.1 GCA_020846815.1 Gammaproteobacteria bacterium
GTTCATGTTCGCCGCGGCGCATCTCGCGGCGCCGCTCATGGCCGGCAATGCCGTGGTCGTGAAGACGCCCGAAACCAGCCCGCTGTCGGGCTCGCTGCTCGGCGAGCTGTGCCGCGAGTGCCTGCCGGCGGGCCTCGTGAACATCGTGCACGGCCACGGCCTGCCGGCCGGCGACATGCTGGTGCGGCATCCGCAGGTGCGGCGCATCGGCTTCACGAGTTCGGTCGCGACCGGGCTTGCGATCCAGCGTGCGGCCGCAGAGTCGAGCGTCAAGCAGGTGACGCTGGAGCTCGGCGGCAAGAATCCCTTCATCGTGTTTCCGGACGGCGATCTCGACAAGGCGGTCGAGATGGCGGTCGCGGGCATGAACTTCTCCTGGGCGGGCCAGTCCTGCGGCTCGACCAGCCGTCTGCTGCTGCACGAGTCGGTGCACGACGAGTTCGTCGAGCGCTACGCGGCACGGCTGTGCGCGCTGCGTCTCGGCGACTCGCTGGATCCGGCTTCCGAGATGGGGCCGGTCAATTCACGGCGGCAGCACGAGCGCGTGCTGGGCTTCGTCGAATCGGCGCGTGCGCAAGGCGCGCGGCTGGTCACCGGCGGGCGGCGTCCGCCCGGCGAATCGTTCCGCCGGGGCTACTGGCTCGAGCCGACGCTCTACGCCGACGTGCAGCCGTCGATGCGCGTGGCGCGCGAGGAGGTCTTCGGGCCCATCATCTGCGCGCTGCGCTGGTCCACCGAGGACGAGGCCGTGGCGCTCGCCAACGGCACCGTCTACGGCCTGACGGCCGCGGTCTGGACGCGCGACCTGAACACCGCGCTGCGCATGATGCGCCGCATCGAGGCGGGCACGGTCTGGATCAACTTCGCCGGCCAGCACTTCGTCGGCATGCCTTTCGGCGGCCGGAAGGACAGCGGCGTCGGCGGCGAGGAATGTCTCGAAGAGCTGCTCGACTACACCCAGATCAAGGCCGTGCACGTGCTGCCCTGAAGTCGCGCTCGGCGATCGAGGCCTCGCCCGCGCGCAGGATCAGGGCCGTTCACGTGCCGCCCTGAGGGCGCGCCACAGCAGCCAAGCTGCGATCGGGTTGGCAACACCCGAGACGATCGCCATCGACAGGCCGAGGCGCTGCTCGTCGCCGAACACCTGATCGGTGATGAAGCCGACGGCGAACGGCCCGACGGTCGCGCCGACCAGGGCCAGCGACAGCTGGTAGGCGGCGCCGAACTGGGCGCGCATGCGGTCCGGCGTGATCTGCTGCACGTAGGCGCCGGCCGGGCCGGTGGCCGCGCTGCCGAAGAAGAACGTGAAGAAGATCAGCGCTGCGTGGCCGTACATCGTCGGCATCAGCGGCGCGATCACCGACGGCAGCAGCAGGCCGAGGCCGCAGCCGCAGAGCACGCGCAGCTTGGCCTGCGCGACGCCGCGCTGCTCCAGGCGGTCGGCGAGCACGCCGCCGCTGAATGCGCCGAGCACGCCGCCGAGCAGCGCCACCACGCCGATCGTCGCCGCGGCCTCAGGAATCGTCGCGCCGTACTGGCGCTGGTAGAGCGCAGGCGTCCAGGTCATGACCGAGAAAGCGGTGATCGAGGTCGTGCCGTAGCCCGCGAACACCGGCCCGTAGGAGCGCCAGTGCTCGAGGAAATGGCGGCGCACCTCGGCGAACCGCGCGGCGCGGAAACCCGGCGCGCGCGGCGGCTCGCGCACCAGCAGCATCAGCAGTGCGACCGGCAGGCCGAGCAGGCCGACGGCCACCATGACCAGGCGCCAGCCGGCGAGCTCGCCGAGCAGCGGCAGCTCGACGCTGCCGAGGCCCACCAGCCAGCCGATCAGCGCGCCGCCGAGCAGATAGGCGATGCCGGTACCGGCGGTCACGCCGGCGCTGAACACGCCGATCGCCAGCGACAGGCGGCGCGGCGGGAAGTAGCCGGCGAGCATCGAATAGGCGGACGGCGAGAGCGTGGCCTCGCCGACGCCGACTCCGATGCGGTAGAGGAAAAGCTGGCCGTAGCTGCGTGCCGTCCCGGCCAGCGCCGTCATCATGCACCAGAGGGTGATGCCGCCGGTGATGATCCACTTGCGGCTGTGACGATCGGCCCAGCGCGCGACCAGCAGACCCATGCCGCAATAGAAGATCGCGAACGCGGCGCCGGCGAGCAGGCTGAAGGCCGTGTCGGAGATCTGCAGCTCCGCCTTGATCGGCTGCACCAGCAGCGACAGGATCAGCCGGTCGATGAACGAGACTGCATTCGCGAGCGCGAGCACCACCACGACGAACCAGGCGTAGAGCGCAGTGGGCGGAGCCGCGTCGGACGAGGTCTGGCCGTTGGTCGCGGTGGGCAGTCCGGACTGTGGTTCGCGCAAGCGGGAGCCTTCGTACGACGCTCGGGGGCGTCGGCAGTATAGCCACGGTAGGCGCCGCGCGATGGCCGCAGCGGAGTCCGTGACCAAATTAATCTAAAATTTGATATTAGAATTATAAATTTATGATATTAAAGATAATAAAATGGACGGGAATCGGTGTGGCCGGGCTCGTGGTGCTGCTCGGGATCGCCGCCTTGGTGTACCGCGATACACCGGCCGCCGCGGTCGATGCCAAGTGGGCGACGCCGCCGTCGCGGTTCATCGAGATCGACGGCGTGCGCGTGCACTACCGCGACGAGGGGCAGGGCCCGGCCATCGTCCTGGTGCACGCGAACTACGCGAGCCTCTTCATGTGGGAGCCCTGGGCCGCGGCGCTGAAGGACCGCTACCGCGTGGTGCGCCTGGATCTGACCGCGCACGGCCTGACGGGGCCCGATCCCAGCGGCGACTACAGTCTGCCGCGCACGGTTGCGATGTTCGGCCAGTTCGTCGACGCCCTCGGTCTGCAGCGCTTCACGCTCGGCGGCACCTCCCTCGGCGGCACGGTGGCGATGCACTACACGGTCGCCCACCCGGCGCGCGTCGAGCGCCTGATCCTGGTCAACCCCGGATCGCTGGAAAGGGACGTGCGCGGCCGCAGCACGCCGCGCGAGATCCCGCGGATCGCCGACCTGTTCGCCTACGTGACGCCGCGCTTCCTGGCTTCGGGTCTGCTCAACAGCAGTTATGGGGACCGCTCGCGTCTCACCGACGCGGTCATCGACGAGTGGTACGAAATGTGGATGCGCGAAGGCAACCGCCCGGCCATGCTCGCGCGTCTGCGCCAGTACGTCTCCGGTGACGTGGAGGGCAAGATCGGCGCGGTGCGCGTGCCGGTACTGCTGCTCTGGGGCGAGAAGAATCCGCGCGTGCCGGTCGCGCTCGCCTACGAGTTCCGCAAGCTGCTGACCGGCGCTCCCGAGGTGCGGCTGCAGATACTCGAAGGCGTCGGCCACATGGCCGTGCACGAAGCGCCCCAGGAGACGGCGCGGCGCGTGCGCGCCTATCTCGATGCGGCGCAGGCGGCGCCACCGGCCGGCGCGATCAACTGAACTTCGGCGCGCGCTTTTCCAGGAAGGCGCGCGCGCCCTCGGCGAACTGCGGCGAATTGAAGGCGTCGTCGAACATGGCGCGGGTCGCGGCCGTCTCGGCGCGCGTGCCGTCCATGATCAGGTTGACGATCTGCTTGGCCGCGGCGACCGAATTGCCGGCATTGCCGGCGATCGTGCCGGCGAGCTCGAGCGCGCGGGTCTCGAGCTCCGCGGTGGGCACGACCTCGTTGACCAGCCCTAAGTCGAGCGCTTCGCGCGCGCCGATGCGGCGGCCGGTGAACAGGATCTCCTTGGCGCGTGACGGGCCGACGAGGTCGACCAGACGGCGCGTGTCGTCGAGTGCATAGACGAGGCCGAGGCGCGCGGGCGGAATCGCATAGAAGCTGTCGTCGGCGGCGAGGCGCAGATCGCAGGCGAGCGCGAGGCCGCAGCCCCCGCCGGTGCAGGCGCCGCGGATCACCGCGAGCGTCGGGATCGCGAGGCGCGCCCAGGCGAGCTGGCCTTCGAGCACCGCCTGCTGCATCGCGCGCGTGCGCTCGGGATGGGCCGCGTTCTGCGTCATCTCGACGATGTCGGCGCCAGCGCTGAAGGCTTCGTGGCCCGCGCCGCGGACCAGCGCGACGCGGATCGCGGGATCGGCGGCGAGCCGTGCCGCGATCCCGGGCAGCGCCGCCCACATCTGCGCGGTGACGGCATTGCGCCGCTCGGGACGGTTCAGGATCACCCACGCGAGTGGCGGGCGGAGTTCGGTGTGGATGTCGGTCATGGCTCTCGTTGACACTGTCGCGGCGCCGGTGATGTTATCAGCGCTCCGCTCACGGTGCCGACAGGGAGGTTTGCATGGCGACGTATCCGGACCTCGAGGGCAAGGTCGCGATCGTCACCGGCTCGGGGCGCGCCGCCGGCCTCGGCGAGGCCATGGTCAGGCGGCTCGCGGCCGAAGGCTGCCGGGTCGTGGTCAGCGACATCGGCGCGCCGCGCGGCGCCGAGCTGCCCGCCGATGCGATCGGCAGCGCGTCCGGCATCGAGCAGGTCGTCGCCGGGATCCGCGCCGCCGGCGGCGAGGCGATCGGCATCGCCTGCGACGTGCTGGAGGAGTCCAGCGTCGCGGCGCTGGTGCAGCGGGCCGTGGCCCATTACGGCCGGCTCGACATCATGGTCAACAACGCGGGCATCGGCTACCTCATGAAGCCGCTGGTCGAGATGGACCAGCCGAGCTGGGACGCGGTACTCGGCGTGAACCTGCGCGGCGTGTTCTTCGGCATCAAGCACGCGGCGCTGCAGATGATCGCGCAGCAGCAGGGCGGGCGGATCATCAACATCGGCAGCCAGGCGTCCAAGTCGGGTTTCCCGTTCGCCGCAGCCTACGTCGCTTCGAAGCACGGTGTCGTCGGACTGACGCGCACCGCCGCGCTCGAGCTCGGGCCGCAGCGCATCACCGTGAACGCGATCTGCCCGAACCACGTCACCACCGGCCTCGGTGCCTGGCAGAACAGGTACTTCAGCGCCGCAACGGGTCGCAGCGAGGATGCTTACCTGCGCGACATGCGCGCACGCATTCCGCTCGGGCGCCCGGGTCTGCAGGACGACATCGCGAAGTCCTGCGCCTTCCTCGCGTCGTCCCAGGCCGACTACGTCACCGGCGAGGCCATGAACGTCTCCGGCGGCGAGGAGTATCACTGATGACCGGGCGGACGAAGACGGACTGGACCTGGCCGAAAGGCGCGCGGCTCGCCCTGTCGCTGGTCGTCAACGTCGAAGAGGGCGCCGAGTTCAACGTGCGCGACGGCGACCACGGCCCCGAGCCGGTCGACGAGCTCGGCATCGTGCTGAAGAAGCCGGTGCGCAACTTCGGCAACGAGAGCAACTACGAGTACGGCATCAACGAGGGCGCGCCGCGCGTGCTGGGTCTGCTGCAGAAATACGGGCTGGGCGCGACCTTCACCGCCGCCGCGGTCGCGCTCGAGCGCGCGCCGCAGGTCGCCGCCGGTATCGTCGCGGGCGGGCACGAAGTCTGCGCCCACGGCTACCGCTGGGCACACCAGATGGGCATGAGCGAGGAGAAGGAGCGCGAGTTCATCCGCGCCGCCGCCGACAGCATCGAGCGGACCACCGGCACGCGGCCCGTGGGCTGGCTGTCGCGCTATCTGCACACGGCCGACACCCGGCGGATCCTCGCCGCGGAAGGCTTCCGCTATCACATGGACGATTTCAGCCGCGACCTGCCGTTCGTCGATGCCGGCGTCTCGCCGAGCATGGTCGTGCTGCCGTATGCGCTCGATTCGAACGACATGAAGATGTGGAACGCGCCGGCGATCATGCCGCGCGACTGGCTGGCCTACTGCAAGGACACGTTCGAGTGGCTCTATGCCGA
>JADLDF010000224.1 GCA_020846815.1 Gammaproteobacteria bacterium
CCGAGGGCAAGTACATGGCGCTCGGCCGCCGCCTCGACATCGAGCGCGGCCGCCTGATCTTCGGCGGCGGCCTGCTCGCCGAACCCGGCATCGACATCCGCGCGACCAAGGAATTTCCGGACGTGAAGGCCGGCGTCAACGTCCGCGGCACGCTGCGCGAGCCGCGCATGACGTTCTTCTCCGAGCCCTCGCTGCCGCAGTCGCAGATCGTCTCGCTGATCCTCGCCGGCGGCTCGCTCGAGAGCGCGCAGGACTCCGATCGATCCGACGCCGGCCGCAACGCGCTGCTCGCGCAGGGCGGTGCGATCCTCGCGCAGCAGCTCGGCGCGAAGATCGGCATCGAGGACGTCGGCATCGAACAGAACCTCGCCAACGAGACCTCGCTGGTGCTCGGCCGCTACCTCTCGCCGCGCCTCTACGTCAGCTACGGCATCTCGCTCGCCGAAGCGATCAACACGCTGAAGATGCGCTACACCCTCAACGACAGGTGGACGATCAAGACCGAGTCGGGCCGCGAGCAGAGCGCGGAGATCGTCTACACCATAGAGCGCAACTGAGCGATGGGCACGACCGCCTCCGTGGCGACGGCCGCATGCGGGACGCGTCGCGATGTCTGAGGCGGCGCGCATCGCCGCGCTCGCCGACTTCGCGGCACTGCATGCGGTCGCGCTGTTGCTCGTCCTGGCGGTCCTGCTGCTGGCGTGCGCCTGGACCGCCTGGCACACGCTCGAACGCCACGGACCGCGGCTGCTGGCGCCGCTCGCGCGGGCCTGGCAGCTCGCCGACCGTCGCGGGCGCCTGGCGCGCCACCTCGGGCTGCGCGCCCTGCTCGGCTTCGCCGTGGCCGGTGCCGGCACCGTGGCGTTCTTCGAGCTCGCCGACGAGATCGGCGCAGGCGAGGAGCTCGCAGCCTTCGACTTTGCACTCGCCGCCGCACTGGCCCGCCATCTCGATGCGGCGACGCTCGCACTGGCCGGCACGGTCACGCACCTCGGCGATCCGCTGGTGCTCTGGCCGATCGGCCTCGCGGTCGCCGTCGGGCTCGCCTGGCGTGGCGAGCGCCTGCTGGCCGCCGGCTGGGCGGCCGCGACCGGCGGCGGCGCGCTGCTGAACTTCCTGCTGAAACGCCTGTTCGAACGCAGCCGTCCGGTGCATGAGCACGGCTTCGCCAGCGCCGACGGCTTCAGCTTCCCGAGCGGCCATGCCTCCGGCTCGCTGCTGATCTACGGCATGCTCGCCTACCTCGTGGTCCGTCACACCCCGCCACGCTGGCATCCGCCGGTCGCCGCGACCGCGCTGCTGCTGATCGTCTTCGTCGGCGCGAGCCGGGTGCTGTTGCAGGTGCACTGGTTCAGCGACGTGCTCGCCGGCTGGGCGCATGCCGCGGCCTGGATCGCGCTGTGCATCGCCGCTCTCGAGACCGTCCGGCTGGCGGCAGCACCGCGCGAAGAGTGAAAGGATCTCGCGCCGGCACCATCCTGCGGCGAACGGCACCTGCGAACCGGCCAAAAGGCCTGCGGCCGGAAACCCTGCCCGCAGGCCGGCCGGCGTCGGGACGTAGAATCCTCACGCGTCGTCCGGCGGACTCTCCGCGGCAACGAGCGCCGCGTCTGCGTCGGTGAGGAGTGAAGAGATGAACCTGTCGGTCCTGCTCTGGGGCATCCCGCAAGCCATGCGGGCCGCCGCGAAGGTCTATCCCGAGTACGCGGCGCGGCTCAGGGAGCGCAATCTCATCGCCCAGTTCCGCTTGCGCGACAAACCGCAAGGCCGCTGGATCCAGCTTGAAGACGGCAAGGTGCGCACCGGCAAGGGCCTGCACGACAAGCCCGACGTGACCCTGTTCTTCAAGAACAAGGCGATCGCCGAGAGCTTCCTGACGCCGCCGTTCGACATGCTCGAGCGCATCGACGCGGCCAAGAACTTCAAGATCGGCCTGGAAGGGCCGGACCCGCTCGCCGTCTGGTTCATGCAGACGCTGGCGCGCCTCGAGACGGTGACCTGGAAGTCCGGCACCGACATGGGCGATGGCGTCACGCGCTATACCAACGGCACCAACAGCGGCCCGATCTTCGTCTACGTCAAGGACGGCAAGATCCTGCGCACCACGCCGATCGACTTCGACGACGAGGACGCGCCGTCGTGGGAGATCACCGCGCGCGGCAAGACCTTCAAGCCCTCGCGCCGCACCACCGTCGCGACACACGCCATCTGCCTCAAGTCGATGGTGTACTCGAAGACCCGCATCCTGCACCCGATGAAGCGCGTCGACTTCGATCCCGACGGCGAACGCAATCCGCAGAACCGCGGCAAGTCGAATTTCGTGCGCATCAGCTGGGACGAGGCGACCGACCTCATTGCCAAAGAGATCAAGCGCGCCAAGGCCGTCGGCCCCGGCGCGATCTGCGTGGCCAACGGCTCGCACCATCAGTGGGGCAACCTCGGACACTATCTCAGTGCCTTCAACCGCTTCTGGAACCTCATCGGCGTCACCAAGCTGGTGCACACGCCCGACAGCTGGGAAGGCTGGTTCTGGGGCGCGATGCACCACTGGGGCAACAGCCTGCGGCTCGGCTGTCCGGAGTTCTACGGCACCGTCGAGGACTGCCTGAAGGAAGCCGAGATGATCGTGTTCTGGTCCAGCGACCCGGACGCGACCTACGGCTTCGACGGCACCGAGCGGCGCGACTGGGCGAAGCAGCTCGGCATCAAGATGGTGCACATCGACCCGTACCTGAACCACACCGCCGCGCATCTCGGCGGCAAGTGGATCTCGCCCAGGCCCGGCACCGACCCGGCCATGGCGCAGGCGCTGTGCCACGTCTGGATCACCGAGGGTCTCTACGACAAGAAGTTCGTCGAGGAGCGCACCACCGGCTTCGACGACTGGAAGGCCTACATCCTCGGCGAAAAGGACGGCATCGCGAAGACGCCGGAGTGGCAGGAAAGCGAGACCGGCGTGCCCGCGCGCGACGTGCGCGCGCTCGCCCGCGAGTGGGGCACGAAAAAGACCTATCTCGGCGCCGGCGGATGGGGAGTGGGCCTCGGCGGCGCGGGCCGCGGGCCGATGGGCATCCAGTGGGCGCGGATGATCACCATCCTCGGTGCGATGCAGGGCTACGGCCGCCCCGGCTCGAACTTCGGCAACCTGCAGTTCGGCGCGCCGCTCGACTTCAACTTCTATTTCCCGGGCTACGGCGAGGGCAGCTTCTCCGGCGAGATGGTGGCCAGCGCCAACACCGCGAACAACTACCAGCGCATGCCGCACATCCTGACCATGAGCTCGGTGCGCCAGGCGATCCCGCGCATGTGGTTCCCCGAGGCGATCACCCAGGGCAAGGCCATGGGTTACCTCACCGATGTCGCCTCGATCCAGGGCCAGTTCTTTCCTTTCGGCTATCCCTCGCCCGGCCACGTGCGCGTCGAGATGCTCTACAAGTACGGCAGCTCGTCGATGGGCTCGCAGGTCGACTCGAACCGCTGGGCGCGCGCCTATCAGCACGAGAGCCTGAAGTTCGTCGTCAACCAGTCGGTCTGGTGGGAGGGCGAGACGCCGTTCGCCGACATCGTGCTGCCGGCCTGCACGGTGTTCGAACGCTGGGACATCGGCGAGTGGTACAACGTCGGCGCCGGCTATGTGCACCACATGTACTCGATGAACAACCACCGCGTGATCGCCCTGCAGCACAAGGCCATCGAGCCGCTCGGCGAGTCGAAGTCCGACTACGACATCTTCCTGTCGATCATGGAAAAGCTCGGCTTAGGCTCGGTCTACTCCGAGGGCGGCACGACCGAGTACGACTGGTGCAAGCGCGTATTCGACTCCTCCGATATATCCAAGCACATCAGCTGGCGGCAGTTCCTGAAGAAAGGCTACTACGTCGTGCCGGCGGAGGCCGAGGCGGCGCGCGCGCCGACCGCGAACCGCTGGTTCTACGAAGGCCGCAAGAAGGACACGCCCGAGCCCTATCCGCTGCCGTCCGAGTACGTCAACGGCTACGGCAACGGCCTGCAGACTCCATCGGGCAAGTTCGAGTTCGTCGCCAGCACGCTCAAGCGCATCGATGATCCCGACCGCCCGCCGCTGAACCAGTACATGCCGCTGTACGAGGACGGCAAACGCGAGCCCGAGCTCGCCGATTTTCCGCTGCAGCTGCTCTCGCCGCATTCACGCTATCCCTTCCACCTCATGGGCGACGACGAGGGCAGCAGCCTGCGCGACATCCGCGAGCACCGCGTGCTGCACGCCGACGGGCACTACTACCTCGTGGCGCGCATCAGCCGCCAGGACGCCGAGGCGCGCGGCATCCGCGACGACGACCTGATCCGCCTCTGGAACCATCGCGGCTCGGTGGTCTGCGCGGCGCAGGTCACCGACCGGCTGCGCCCGGGCGTGGTCTCCGCCTCGACCGCGTCCGCCGAATACCGGCCGGCCGGCGAGCCCGGCCGCTCCACCGATCTCGGCGGCTGCATCAACATCCTGAATCCCAGCAAGCCGATCGCGAAAAAGACCCACGGCATCCGGCCCAACACCACGCTCATCCAGATCGAGAAGTGGACCGGTGTCGACAACTGGCGGCCGGCGGAGATCGCGTGATGGCCAAGAAATGGAACCTGATCGTCGACGTCGAGCGCTGCGACAACTGCCGCGTCTGCTTCATCGCTGTCAAGGACGAGCACAACGGCAACGACTTCCCCGGCTATGCCGCGGCCCAGCCCGCGCAGGGCCACAAGTGGCTCGACATCCACCGCAAGGAGCGCGGCAGCTACCCCCTCGTCGACGCGCACTTCATGCCGGTGATGTGCAACCACTGCGACGACGCGCCGTGCATGAAGGCGGCGCGCGACGGCGCGGTCAGGAAGCGCGACGACGGCATCGTGCTCATCGACCCCGTGAAGTCGAAGGGCCAGAAGCAGATCGCCGATGCCTGCCCCTATGGCGCGATCTCCTGGAACGAGGAGAAGCAGATCCCTCAGCACTGGATCTTCGACGCCCACCTGCTCGACGCCGGCTGGAACAAGACGCGCGCCGAGCAGTGCTGCCCGACCGGCGTCTACCGCTCGGTCAAGGTCGAGGACGAGGAGATGCAGCGCATCAAGGCCGAGGAAGGCCTAGAGGTGCGCAATCCTGAGCTCGGCACCCACCCGCGTGTCTATTACAAGAACCTGCACCTCATCACGCATTGCTTCGTCGGCGGCACCGTGGTCGCCGACATCAAGGGCGTCGAGGAATGCGCCGCCGGCGCCGAGGTGCTGCTCAAGAAGGACGGCCGCGAGGTCGGACGCGCGCTCACCGACAGCTTCGGCGAGTTCAAGATCGACAAGCTCCCGCCGAACAGCGGCGACTACCGCCTCGAGGTGCGCAGCGCCGCCGGTCGCTTCGGCGGCGACTTCGAGCTCGGCGCGGAGAGCCGCTACCTCGGCGTGATCAAGCTCGGCGCCGGCGCATCCTGACGCACTGCGCGCGGCTCGCTGCAAGCCGGGGTGACCGGTTTCACAGGCGGGTGCTCGTCGATGCTTGCTGGGCGCCGACGGCCATCCCGAACCCTGCCCCGCCCGGCTTTGCCTGGAAGCGGGCTCGCGCACATTCCTGTGCAAATGCGCCCGATTGCCGAGTCGCTCGACCCGCCGGTCCGCGGCAACATGGCATCCGTTCCCAGCAGGTCCGTGGTGCCGGCATGGATTTTCTCTATTCGTTGTACGATGCTTTGGTGAGCATCAACGTCCCGAACGACAAAGCGCGGGCCGTCGTCGATGCCATGGAGCGCGACATGGCCACGAATCTCGCTACCAAGACCGACCTGGACTCGCTGCGGTTGGCCACGAAGGCCGACGTCGAGCTGCTGCGCCTGGAGATGAACGCCAGCTTTGCGTTGCAGCAAAAGGACCTGGACTCGGGCCTCGCCGCGGTCCGCAAGGACATGGAAGCCGGCCTCACCGCGGTCCGCAAGGACATGGAAGCCGGCTTTGCCGCCGGCCGCAAGGACTTGGATACCGCCATTGCCGCCGTTCGCAAGGATATGGAGGCCGGCTTCTCAGCCATGGACGCTCGTTTCACGCTGCAGAATTCGCAGATCGTGATCCGCCTCAGCGCCGTCATAGTCGTCGTGGCGGGTCTGGCTCTCAGCCTCTTCAAGCTCAGCTAGATGCCGAGGCCTCCGCTCGATCATCCATTGCCACGGTGCTGGCCAGACAGGCACGGCCGGCGCAGGACGGGACGTGCCGGCCTCCATGCACCGGGTCGCCCGGGCCGCGTGTAACATCGGTCGTCATGTCGAACACTCACTACGACCTGATCGTCATCGGCGGCGGCAGCGGCGGTCTCGCCTGCGCGCAGCGCGCCGCCCAGTACGGCGCG
>JADLDF010000225.1 GCA_020846815.1 Gammaproteobacteria bacterium
AGCAGGGCGTCTCGCAGGCCGCCATCGACCTGATGAGCATCTCGACCGACTACACCGACATGTGGAACACCTCGGCGCTCGCGATGCTGCGCGACGTCGCGCGCTCGCGGCTCGGCGGCTTCTCCGGTCGCGACCGCAATACGCCGCTCTATGGTGCCGGCAACAACGACTGGTACAGCTTCGAAGGCGGCGCCGAGCGCCTGCCCGAGGCCATGGCCAAGCGGCTCGCGACGCCCGTGCGCACAGGCAAGGCCGTCGTGCGCATCGTCAACGAGGGCGCGAAGGCCGAGGTGAGCTGCCTCGACGGCTCATGGTACACGGCCGACTTCGTCGTCTGCGCGCTGCCGTTCTCCGTGTTGCGGCGGATCACGATCCTGCCCGCATTGCCGTCGCGCCAGGCCGAAGCCGTCGCCACGAGCGTCTATGGCGGTACTACCCACGTGATCCTCGAGCCGACGGCGCCGTTCTGGGAACAGGACGGCTACGGCCCGTCGATGTACACCGACGGCCCGCTCGAGCGCGTGTTCGCGCCCAGGATCGGCGACGGCATCCCGTTCCTGCGCGTCTGGATCAACGGCTACGCCGCCGACCGGCTCGATGCGCTGCCGCCCGCGCAGCTCGGCGAGTTCGTGGTGCGCGAATTCGAGCGCATCCGGCCCGCCGCCAGGGGCCGCGTGCGCGTTCGCGCCATATTCTCCTGGGGCGCCGAGCCGTACACGCTCGGCCATCGCCACGTCTTTCTGCCCGGCCAGGTCAACCGCTTCGCGAAGGACATGGACCGCCCCTGGCAGCGGATGCACTTCTGCGGCGAGCACCTGCGGAGAATGGAGTTCGGTATGGAGTCGGCGATGGAGACTGCGGATCGGGTGGCGGTGGAGATTCTTTCGGCCTGAGCACCCGTGTATACGCAATGTGCGTTGTCCCGCTACGGCAAGGGATTGGCTCGCCGCGGCGGATTCGCGATGCGCGCTATCCCGCATCTCCGTGCGACGAGCAGCGCGCAATAGGGCGACTGCAGCGGCTCGATCGCGTCGAAGGATCGGCCGAAGCGGTCGGGCCGGCCTGCGCCGCGTGCGGCGTCGATCTGCGCGTGCTCGCGCTCGAGCGAGCCGGCCGGCAGGTTGCAGATCCGCTCGAGCTCGGCCCAGGTCGTGGCGCGGCGGATCGCACCGAGCTCGGCGAGCTGGCGCTGCTCCACCGAGTGCTCGAGGCAGGCGCCGTGGCGCCGTTCGTCGAAGATCACCAGGCGAGGCCCTCGGGCTGCGCGAGCACGGGCACGCACATGCCGGAGATGTTGGCGTTCTCGTGCGTGAAGCGCTCGCCGCGCAGGTTCACGAGGAACCCGCCCTCGAGCAGCAGCGGGTGCGGCACGATGACCTGGGCATCGGCGCGCTCGCAGGCACGGCCGAGCAGTGCGAGCAGCTCCTCGCCGTTGCGGCCCGGCGGGAGATGCAGACGCGGCACGGAGTGGCCGAGGCTGGTCCAATTGAAATCGAGCTGCATCGGCACGTCGTGGTTCTCGGTGAGTCAGTCGACCGCCGCTCCCGAGCACTCGCCCACGACGCGTGCGAGACGCGCATCGGCCCGACCGCCGGTCTTGGCCATGACGCCGGCGACGAAGCGCACCGCGTCGTCGTCGATGCCGTGGCGGATGTGCTCCTTCGAGGCGGCGGCGCACATCGCGCCGAGGGACATGGCAGTGCTGCCGCGCGGATGACGATCACGCTCGAGCACGAGCACTTCCGCGCCAGCATCGCGCGCGGCGAGCGCGGCCGAGAGGCCGCAGGCGCCGGCGCCGATCACGGCGACCGGAGCCGAGTGCTCGAACTCGACCTGGCTGGCGTCGATGATGGCCATGAACGGGGCCCGCGTCATGCGGCGTCCGTGCGCGCTCCGGGCGGGGCTCGGCAGCTTATCAGCCCGCAGGCCGGGCGCGCTGCAAGTCGGTGCTGCCGCAACGTCCGGCCGGAGCCTATTGCGGCCTGTACCAGGTTGATGTGCCGGGGAGCGGCGTGAATAATCCGCCGGTCGCCACGACCGCGGAGTTTCCAGACCATGCAGCAAGTCGTCCACGCCGTATCCGGAGCCGTCGATGGCGTCGTCGCCGAGCTGCAGCGCCTGCTCGGCGCACAGAATGTCGCCACGGATCGCAAGGAACGCGAGTTCTACTCGCAGGACGTCTACCGCGCCGGCGAGCTGCCTGCGGCCGTAGTCCGTCCCGGCAGCACGGAGGAGCTGGCGGCGGCGCTGAAGGCGATCGCGCCCTCGGGTCTGCCGGTCGTGCCGCGCGGCGGCGGCATGTCGTATACGGACGGCTATCTGCCGCAGCGCGCCGACTCCATCATGATCGACATGCTGCGCATGGACCGCGTGCTGGAGATCAACGCCGAGGACTGCTACGTCACGGTGGAGTGCGGCGCCACCTGGAAGGGGCTCTGCGACGCGCTCGAGCCGCATGGCGTGCGCACGCCGTACTACGGTCCGCTGTCCGGGCTGCGCTCGAGCATCGGTGGCGCGCTCTCGCAGGGCAGCATCTTCCTCGGCTCGGGCCAGTACGGCACGGCGGCGGAGAGCGTCATCGGCCTCGACGTCGTGCTCGCCGACGGCTCGATGCTGCGGCTCGGCAGCCATGCCAACAGGAACGGCCAGCCGTTCTTCCGCCAGGTCGGGCCCGACACGATGGCGATGTTCCTCTCCGACACGGGCTCGCTCGGCATCAAGGCGCGCGCGACATTCCGCCTGATCCGGCCGCAGCGCGAGTCGCGCTATCTGTCGTTCTCGTTCGATACCGCCGCCGAGCTGTTCTCGGCCATGGCCGAGGTGGCGCGCGCGGACGTCGTCGCCGAGCAGTTCGCATTCGATCCCGGCCTGCAGGCTGTGCGCATGAAGCGCGTCAGCCTCATGGAAGACGCCAAGTCGCTCGGCAAGCTGGTCAAGGGCACCGGCGGGCTCAAGGGCCTGGTCGAGGGCGCGAAGGTGGTCATGGCCGGGCGCAACTTCCTGAAGGAGGGCGCGTTCTCGGTGCACCTGTCGCTCGATGGCCGCGATGCCGTCGATGCCGACGCCAAGGCGGCGATCGTGCGGCGGATCATGGCCAAGGGCGGCACCGAGGTCGAGAACACCGTGCCCAAGGTCATGCGCGCGAATCCCTTCGCGGAGGTCAACAGCATGCTCGGGCCGAACGGCGAGCGCTGGGTGCCGGTGCACGGCACCGTGCCGTTCAGCAAGGCGGCGAAGATGTGGGAGACCTGCGAGGCGGTGTTCGCCAAGCATGCCGCAGCAGTCGAGAAGTTCGACATCGACCACGGTTACCTGAGCTGCACGGTCGGTCAGATGGGCACGCTGCTCGAGCCGGTCATGTACTGGCCGGATGCGCGCAACGCCTTCCACGAACGCGTGCTCGATGCCGACTATCTCGCCAAGCTGCCGAAGTATCCGTCGAACCCGGAAGCGGCAGCCGCGGTCGCGAAGATCCGCGAGGATCTCGCACGGGCCTTCACCGAGGCCGGCGCCGTCAGCTTCCAGCTCGGCAAGTTCTACCCCTACCAGGAGGGCCTCGAGCCGAGCGCGGCGGCCTTCCTGAAGCAGCTCAAGCGGATCGTCGACCCGCAGGGGCGCATGAATCCGGGCGGGCTGGGGCTCTGAGATGACCGCGGGCAGCGAACCCACGGCGGGCCGGGCCGGGCCGGTCAAGCGGGTCACACTGTGGGTGCGTGACGTCGAGGCCGCGCTGCGCGTCTATCGTGACGCGCTCGGGCTGCAGGTCATCGAGGACAAGTCGCTCGCGAGCCCCGGTATCGCGCGCATGGTCGGGCTGAGCGAGGCGTCGCTGCGGATCGTGCACCTCGCGGCGCCGGGCCACGACCACGGCTGGATCGGGCTCTACGCGATCAGCGATACGCAGCCGGCGCCGATGCAGGCGCTGCCGCGGCCCGAAGGCTTCCCGCGCTACGGCCAGGCGACGATCGTGCTCGGCGTGCAGGACATGCCGGCGATCGTCGGCCGCCTGCGCGCCACGCCGGAGGTGCAGTTCATCACCGAGCCGACCGAGTACCGCAAGACGAGCGCGGGCGATGCCACGCCACCGGGACTCTACCGCGAAGTGATCTTCTTCGATCCCGACGGCATTCCGGTCTCGTTGATGGAGTTCGTGCCGGGGTAGTCAGCCGGCGCGCGTTTCGGCCCGGCCGCCGCCGCTGCGCGGCGCCGCGGGCGTGGTCGCCGGTTCGGGCGGGGCGAGCTCGCGATCCCAGAATTCCTCCATGCGCCGACGCATGGCTGCGTCGGGCAGGGCGCCGAAACCGGCGTTGGCATTGTCCTCGAGGTTCGCGAGGCGCGTCATGCCCGGGATCGCCGCGGTGACGGCCGGGTGCCCGATCACGTACTTCAGGAAGAACTGGGCCCAGCTCGCCGCGCCGAATTCCGCGGCCCAGGCGGGCAGCGGCCGGTCGCGCACCCGCGAGAAAAGATTGCCGTCGCGTCGCCCGCCAAGGGGCAGGTTGATCAGCACGGCCTGGCGCCGCTGCTGCGCGAGCGGCAGGACCTCGTCGGCGGCCCCGCGGTTCGCCAGCGAGTAGTCGACCTGGATGAAGTCGAGCGGATGGGCTCGCATCGCGGCGAGCAGCTGCGGATACTGCGCGGCGCGCGAGGTCGTCGCCCCCAGGTAGCGGATCCGGCCGGCGCGCTTGAGCGCGATCAGCTCGGGGGCGAGCACGTCGATGCCTTCGAGGTTGTGCACCTGCAGCAGGTCGATCCGCTCGGTCCGCAGCCGGCGGAACGATTCCTCGATCATCGCGCGCCCGGCCTCGAGACTGCCTCCCGGCGCGGTCACCTTGGTCGCGAGGAAGAACTGCGCGCGGTTGCCGAGCTCCGCCATCAGCTCGCCGAGCGTGCGCTCGGATTCGCGATATCCGGGCGCGGTGTCGATGACGCGCGCGCCGAGCGCGGGCATGTGCTCGAGCACAGCGCGGCGCGATGCACGCTCCTCGGCCGTCGTGGGGCTGTAGTTGTTCGTGCCGAGGCCGATCACCGGCAGCGTCTCGCCGCTGGCGGGAATCGGACGCAGGATCGCCGCGCCGCGCCGCTCGGCAGCGAAGGCGAAGGCAGCGAGGGCGGTTCCGGCCGCAATCGCGCTGGTCGAGGCCAGCCATTCACGTCGGGTGATCATGGTCCTGCTCCTTGGGTCCTGACGGGGTGGTGGTGCGGCTTCACTGCCGCGGAATCGATCCTGCGCATCGATCGTCCTCAGCCCGGTTTGACGACGCCGAGGAAGGCGATCGAGGCGACGAACAGCCACAGCAGCACCGCCAGGCGCGCGGCGCGGCGGTGTGCGGCGTGGATCAGTGCGTTGGCCGCGTCCTGCGACGTGCGGGCGCGCAGCTCGCCGAAGCCCTTGATCCAGTCGCGGATCACGATGCGCAGCAGCAGCCCGAGCGTCACGACGCCGGCGAACAGCACGAACTTGCCGGCGAGCCAGCGCGTGAGCAGCGGACCGCCGGTGACGAAGGTCGCGAGGCCCGTGCCTAGGAAGCCGGCGATCACCAGCAGGCGCAGCGCCTGGTCGAGACGCGCCCAGCGCGCGCCGCGCGGGTCGCGGCCGAGGCGGAACAGGTACCAGGCGAGCGCGAGCCAGCCGAGGCAGAGGATCCAGATCGCCGGCAGCCAGCCCGCCGCGAAAGGCGCGAGGCCGAGCGTCGTCGCCAGCGTGAAACCGACCGGGATCATCAGGATCAGCGCGGTGCGCGGCGCCATGTCGACCTTGAGCAGCAGCTCGAGGAAGCGCAGACGCTCGTCGAGCGGCAGGTCGGCACGCGCGACGTAGCGCGATGCGAAGAACACCCCGAGGTCGGCGCCGAGCCAGTAGACGAACAACAGGATGTGGGCGTACTGCCAGAGCGGATAGCTGTTCACGCGTCGCACTCCATCGGCAGCGTGTCGTCCGGGCCCCATTCGTTCATCGAAGCATCGTAGATCGCCACGTCTCGGTGACCCAGCAGGTGCAGCGCGAATGCATCCGTGGTCGCAGAGATGCCGCCGCCGCAGTAGGTGATCACGCCGCGCCCATCGAGCAATCCTCTCGCGGCCAGCCGCTCGCGCAGCAGCGTCGGCGGCAGGAAGGCCTGCGTGACGGGGTCGAGCAGGTCCTTGGCGAACAGGTTGACGCTGCCGGCGATGCGCCCCGGTCGGCCGTAGCCGGCGACGCGGCCGCTGAAGACTTCCGGTGAGAGCGCGTTGACCAGGTGCCGGTCGCGGCGCCCGACTGCCTCGAGCACGATCTCCTTGTCGACGAACAGGCCGCGGCGCGTCCCGGTCGCGAAGTGCGCCGGAGGATAGCGGCAGGGGGCGGTATCGAGAGGCCGACCTTCGAGCCGCCACTTGTCGAGGCCGCCGTCCAGCACCTGTGCCGCATCGAAGCCGAATTCGCGCAGCATGAACCAGACGCGCGTCGCCCACCAGGTCGGGCCGGAGTTGTAGAGCACGACGCGGGTCTGCGCGCCGACGCCGAAGGCCGACATCCGCTCGGCGAACAACCCGGCCGGCGGCAGCATGTAACGCAGTGCGTGGTGTGGATCGGACAGCTCCGCGCCCACGTCGATGAAGCCGGCGCCCGGCACGTGCCCGGCCTCGTACTGGGCGCGGCCGCTCTCGACGACGTAGCCGCCGCCGACTCGCGGCGTCAGATGTACGGTGACGTCGAAGACGCGCAGTTCGGGCCGCCCGATGATTCGCTCCAGTTCTTCCGTAGTGATCAGCGGCGACGGCGACGGGGGCGGCGAGTCGGTCATGGCTTGCCTTGCGGGAGATCGTGCGACTTCCTAGACTGCCTGCGGAAGTTCACTGCCGCAACGGAAAGGACCCCACATGGCCAAGATCGTCGTGCTGTTCAACCTCAGGCCTGGCGTCGCCGTCGCCGACTACGAGAAGTTCGCACGTGAGACGGATCTGCCGATCGTCAACCGGCTGCCGTCGGTGAACCGTTTCGAGGTGCTGAAGGCGACCGGCCTGCTGAACGGTGCCGCCTCGCCGTACCAGTACATCGAGATCATCGACGTCGAGGATCTTGGTCAGCTCGGCCGGGACGTCGCGACCGAGCAGATGCAGAAAGTCGCCTCGACCTTCCGCTCGCTCGCCGACAACCCGCAGTTCATCGTCACCGAGCAGCTGTGAGCACCAGTCCGGCCGCGGCCGTGCCGCCTCGGGCGGACGGCTTCCGCTTCTATGGCTGGTGGGCCGTGGTCCCGGCCGTCTTCGTGATCCTGCTCGTCGGCAACGGCCTGACCGTCGGCGGGATCGCGGCCTTCGACCCGTCGCTGATCCAGAACCTCGGCGTGAGCCGCGCCGACGTCAAGCTCGGCGACGCGATCCAGCTCGGCGTCGCGGCCTGCCTCACGGTGCTCACGGGCTGGCTGGCCGACCGCATCGGCGTGCGGATCGTCATGGCGGCCGGCAGCGTCGCGCTGGCCGCGTCGTTCTTCCTGCTCGGCGGCGTGGAGTCGCTGGCGGACTACTACTGGACGCGCTTCCTCATGGGCGTCGGGCTCGCCGGCTGCGGCCTCGCGATCTGCGTCGTCGCGGTCTCGCGCTGGTTCGTGCTGCGCCGCGGGCGCGCGCTCGGCATCGTGCTGGCCGGCACGAGCCTCGGCAATGCGGCGTTCCCGCCGCTGTTCACACGTCTGATCGCCGCCGAGGGTCTGGATGCAGCCGGCGACGTGGCCGGCTGGATGGTGCTGGCGCTGCTGCTGCTGGTGGCGTTCGCGCTAGTCGAGTGGCCGGCGGTGAAAGGCCTGAAGGCCTATGGCGCGGAGCAGGTCGAGGGGCGGGGACTCGCGACTGGTTCCGATGCGGCCGGGCCGCAGCTCGGCTACGGCGAGATCCTCGCGAGGCCGCAGTTCTGGCTCATGGGCATCGCCGCGTTCGCGACCTTCTACTCGATCCTCGCCGTCAACAACAACATGATCCTGCACATGCAGAATCTCGGCGTGCGGCCCGAGATCGGCTCGCTGATCGCCGTGCCGCTGTTCCTCGCGGGCCTCGTCGGCAAGCTCGTCTCGGGCTGGCTCACCGACCTCTACGGGCGCAAGCCGGTGTGGCTCATCAGCCTTGGGCTGATGCTGGTCGCGGCCGGCATGCTCGCGGCCATGAGCGCGACGCTGGTGCCGTTCGCCGCCGTGATCATGGGCCTCGGCTGGGGCGCGAACTACACGCTGCTGCAGGCGGTCGCGGGCGACGTGTTCGGCACGCGCTCACTCGGGCGCGTCATGGGCGCGGTCACGGTGCTCGACGCCGGCGGCGGCGCGGTCGGCCCTTACGTCACGGCGCGTTTCGCCGACGCCTCGGGCGACTACCAGAGCGGCTTTCTCGTCGTGTTCGCGCTGGTCGGCCTGGCGCTGTTCTGCGCCTCGCGCCTCGACGTGCCCACGCCCGATGCGCAGGTGAAGCCGGCATGATGCGCTATGCGCTGCGGCGCCTCGTCGGCGTGATCCCGACGCTGTTCATCATCATCACGCTGTCGTTCTTCGTGATCCGGCTGGCTCCGGGCGGGCCGTTCGACGAAGAGCAGGCGCTGCCGCCGGAGATCAAGGCCAATCTCGAGGCGGCCTACGGCCTGGACCGGCCGCTGCTCGAGCAGTACCTGCGCTACCTCTCCGGACTGGTGCGCGGCGATTTCGGTCCCTCGTTCAAGTTCAAGGATTTCAGCGTCACCGAGCTGATCGCGCAGGGCCTGCCGATCAGCCTGTTGCTCGGGCTCTCGGCCGTGCTGCTCGCGCTGCTGGTCGGCATCCCGCTCGGCACGCTCGCGGCGCTGCGCCAGAACTCGCCGACCGACTACGGCATCATGGGCGTGGCCGTGCTCGGCATCGCGCTGCCTAGCTTCGTCACCGGACCGCTGTTCGCACTGGTCTTCGGCCTGTACCTGCGCTGGCTGCCGGTCGCGGGCTGGGAGACGGGCCAGCTGCGCTATCTGGTGCTGCCCGTGATCACGCTGGCGCTGCCGGTCATCGCCTATATCGCGCGGCTGACGCGGGGCAGTCTGCTGGAGGTGCTGCGCACCAATTTCGTCCGCACGGCGCGCGCCAAGGGCCTGCCCGAGCGGCAGGTCATCCTGAAGCACGCGCTGCGGCCCGCGCTGCTGCCCGTGGTCAGCTATCTCGGGCCGGCGACCGCGTTCGTGATCACCGGTTCTCTGGTGGTCGAGACGGTGTTCGGCCTGCCGGGCAGCGGGCGCTACCTGGTGCAGGGCGCGATCAACCGTGATTACACGCTCGTCATGGGCATGATCGTCGTCTACGGCAGTCTGACCCTGACGCTGAACCTGCTGGCCGACCTGATCTACGGCTGGCTGGATCCGCGGGTGCGCTATGACTGAGCCGGTCGTCGCCAGCGCCGCCGCGGACGCCGGTGCGAACAGCACGGTCGCCTCGCGCGGCTTCTGGAGCGATGCCTGGCGCCGGCTGCGCCGCAACCGCGCATCGATGGTGGCCGCCACGATGATCGTGCTGATCACGCTGGTGGCGTTCATCGGCCCGCTGCTCTCGCCGCATGCCTTCGACGCCATCGACTGGGAGAACATGTCCGTTCCGCCCGGCGGGCCGAACGAGCACTGGCTCGGCACCGATCGTCTCGGGCGGGATCTCTACGTGCGCACGCTGCACGGCGTACAAATCTCGCTGCAGATCGGCCTGCTGGCGACGCTGGTATCGCTGTGCATCGGCGTGACCTGGGGGGCGACGGCCGGCTACCTCGGCGGGCGCCTCGACGAGCTGATGATGCGCTTCGTCGACATCCTCTACGCGCTGCCGTACATCTTCATCGTGATTATCCTGTCGACGATGTTCGACCGCGGCAACATCTACGTGCTGTTCCTCGCGATCGGCGCAGTCGGCTGGCTGACCATGGCGCGCATCGTCCGCGGGCAGACGCTGTCGATCAAGCGAAAGGAGTTCATCGAGGCGGCGCTCGCGAGCGGCGTCGCGACGCCGTCGATCCTGGCACGTCACATCGTGCCCAACGTCATCGGCCCGGTCATCATCTACGCGACGCTGACGATCCCGCAGATGATCCTGTTCGAGAGCTTCCTGTCCTTCCTCGGCCTCGGCGTGCAGGAGCCGCAGGCGAGCCTCGGCAGCCTGATCAACGAGGGCGCGCAGGAGATGGAATCGGCCGTCTGGATGCTGCTGGTGCCGGCGAGCTTCCTCGTGACCCTGCTGACCTGCTTCAACTTCCTCGGCGACGGACTCCGCGATGCCCTCGACCCCCGCGACCGCTGACCCCTTGCGGTCCGCCGATGCAAAGCCGCAGGCAGGTGCCGCCGCCCCGGGCGGGGCAGGTCGCCCAGGCGCGGACGTGCCCATGCTCGAGATCGAGGATCTCTCGGTGCGCTTCGCGACACCCGACGGCGAGATCCCGGCCGTCAACGACTTCTCGCTCGCGATCCGGCCCGGCGAGTGCGTCGGCGTGGTCGGCGAATCCGGCGCCGGCAAGAGCCAGTCCTTCCTGGCGGTCATGGGGCTGCTCGCCTCGAACGTCCGCGTCGCGGGCCGCGCGCGCTTCGAGGGGCGGGAGCTGCTCGGCCGGCCGGCCGCCGAGCTGAACCAGGTGCGCGGCTCGCGTCTCGCGATGATCTTCCAGGATCCGATGACCTCGCTGACGCCGCACATGCGCGTCGGCGAGCAGATCGCCGAGTCGTTGCTGCGGCACACCTCGACGACGCCGGCACAGGCACGCGCGCGCGCGCTGGCGCTACTGAACCGTGTGCACGTCACCGACGCCGAGCGCCGCCTCGACCAGTATCCGCACGAGCTCTCGGGCGGCATGCGGCAGCGGGTCATGATTGCCGCCGCGCTCGCCTGCGATCCGGTCATGCTGATCGCCGACGAGCCGACGACGGCGCTCGACGTGACCATCCAGGCGCAGATCCTGCAGCTGCTGGCCGAGCTCAAGCGCGACCAAGGCATGGCGATGGCGCTGGTCACGCACGATCTCGGCGTGGTCGCCGGCATCGCCGACCGCGTGGCCGTCATGTACGGCGGCCGGCTGGTCGAACTCGGTACGGTGCGACAGGTGCTGAAGGCGCCGCATCACCCTTACACCCAGGCGCTGCTGCGTTCGATGCCGCGCGTCGACGAGCCGGCGGACGCGCCGCTGGTGACGATCCAGGGGCAGCCGCCGAACCCGCGCCGGCTGCCGCCCGGCTGCGCGTTCCATCCGCGCTGCGGTTTCGCCCAGGAGATCTGCCGTACCGAGCGGCCTTCGCTGCTTGAGCGCGATGGCGCGCGGTTCGCCTGTCATTTCCCGATCGATACCGGAGCTACGGCATGACCGACTCGCTGCTGTCGCTGCGCGGTCTCAGCGTCTGGTTTCCGGTGGGCGACCGCCTGTTCGGCCGCAAGCCGATGCTGCATGCCGTCGAAGGTGTCGATCTCGAGCTGCGCGCGGGCGAGGCGCTGGGCATCGTCGGCGAGTCCGGCTGCGGCAAGTCGACGCTGGCGCGCGCCGTACTGCAGCTGGTGCGGCCGACGCACGGCCAGGTCGTCTGGATGGGCCGGCCGATCGAAGGCCTGCCGCTCGCCGAGCTGCGGCCGCTGCGGCGCGATCTGCAGATCGTCTTCCAGGATCCGCTGGCGAGCCTGAACCCACGGCTGACCATCGGCGAGATCGTCGCCGAGCCGCTGCGCGTGCACCGGCCGGAGCTCGACGCCGCGGGCCGCAAGCGCGAGGTCGCCGACATCCTCGGGCGGGTCGGGCTCTCGGCCGACATCATCAACCGCTACAGCCACGAGTTCAGCGGCGGGCAGTGCCAGCGCATCGGCATCGCGCGCGCGATGGTGCTGCGGCCGAAGCTGCTGATCTGCGACGAGCCGGTCAGCGCGCTCGACGTCTCGATCCAGGCGCAGATCGTCAACCTGCTGAAGGAGCTGAAGCGCGACTTCGGCATGACGATCCTGTTCGTGAGCCACAACCTCGCCGTGGTGCGGCGCCTGTGCGAGCGGGTGCTGGTGCTCTATCTCGGGCGCACGATGGAGCTCGCGCCCACCGACGAGCTCTACGGGCGGCCGCTACATCCCTATACGCGGGGCCTGCTCGCGGCGGTGCCGATTCCCGACCCCGATCTGCAGCCGGCGCGGCTGGGCACTTCGCTCGGCGGCGAGCTGCCGTCGCCGCTGTCACCACCTTCGGGCTGCGTGTTTCGCACCCGCTGTCCTCATGCTGCGCCGCAGTGCGAGCGCGAAGTGCCGATGTTCAAGGCGATCGAGGCGGGCCGGCGCGTGGCCTGCCTGCGCTGGCACGAGCTGCCGCCGGAATCCGGTTTCGCGACGGATCGCTGAGATCACCGTGGGTTTGCCATGATGGTGGGCGCAAGCCGACCGCACGATGCAGCTCGCAGTCCCAATGTCGCGGTGCCACAACAGCGGCGGCGGGATAGTCGACTTCGGTTGCGGGACCGGCAACACCGTTGCAGGAACCGAGTCAGAGCCGCAGGCGATGCCACTGCCTCCACGGCAACGAGCCGCGAGCATCGCGATATAGGCCGTAAGGATCGAGTTTTCGCCCGATATGGGTTGGGCCTCGATACGCGAGTGATTGACATTATTCGGACATGACGATTAGATCGGTGCTGGGTGCACGCACCCGCTACTGTCTCATCCATACAACGTTCCGACTCGCTCTAATCCGGAGGCGACGATGTCATTTCATCCACGTTGCTGGTCATTGGGCTCGATGCTCGTGACGGCTCTCGCCGCTGCGCCGACGTTCGGTCAGGACAGTGCCACGGCGGCGCCGGCCGCCGCCGCCGGCGCGCTGCAGGAGATCGTGGTCACGGCCCGCAAGACCGAGGAGCGGCTGCTCGATGCGCCGCTGTCGATCACGGCATTCTCGTCCGACGACATCGAGAAGAAGGGCTTCACCACCCTCGAGGACGTCGCCCGCAGCGCACCGGGCGTACAGTATTCGCAGCAGGGCGGGCAGGCCCCGGGCCGTTACACCTCGGCGATCCGCTTCCGCGGCATGAACGTCAACTCGGACAGCCCCTCGCTGCAGCTCGGTTCGCTGTTCATCGACGGCATCTACGTGCTCGGCGGCACCCAGTCCATCCCGTACGACGACATCGAGCGCATCGAGGTCATCAAGGGGCCGCAGTCGGCCACCTACGGCCGCAGCACCTTCGGCGGCGCGATCAACTACATCACGCGCACGCCGTCGATGACCGAGTATTCGGGGCGCCTCAATGCCTCCGGCGCGAACTTCGGCGAGAGCGACGTGTCGGCGAGTTTCGAGGGCCCGATCATCGCGGACAAGCTGTCGTTCCGCATCGGTGGCCGCTACTACAACCGCGGCGCCGTGTTCACCGCCAGCGACGGTGGCGGACTCGGCGAGGAGAACAGCAAGTCGATCTCGCTGAGCTTCGTCGCGCGCCCGGTCGAGGCGCTGGAGATCAAGCTGCGCGGCTTCCATGCCCAGGACGAGGACGGCCCGTCGATGGGCGGTCTGGTGCAGGGCTGGCGCAATGACAGCTGCACGGGCAAGCAGATCGCGACCGAAGATCCGCTGTTTCCGCTCGCCTCGCCGATGAACTACATCTGTGGCGCGGTGCCGGAGCAGGGCCAGGCGATCTCGGCGCTCGGCGACCGCAACGTCATCAACTCCGTCACCTCACTGTTCCCGCAGCGCGCCGCGCTCAACGGCACGCCCAACTTCTTGTACGACAATCTCGTGGCGCGACCCCTCCCGTCGGTGGTCGACGTTCCAACGATCGACCACGTCGGCCTGATCCGCACGGTTACGCGCTTCTCGCTGGCAGCCGACTACGAGTTCGCCGGCGGTCATGTCGCTACCTTCCAGGCTGGTATCAACGAACTCAAGGCGAACTGGATCCGCCCTTTCGGTGTGACACCGCTCGGTTACTGGTGGTCGCGCGATCCTCAGGATTCCGAGGACGAAAGCTACGAATTCCGCGTGGCCTCGCCGACCGACGGACGATTGAGCTGGCTGGCGGGCGTCAATTCGTACGAGCAGACCTTCCTGCAGTCCGGTTCGGGCGGCGACGCGCTGTGGTTCTGCCTGTCATCGACGATCCGGCCAGTCACCTCGCCCTGTACTGGCGTGAATTACTTCACGGCCAACAGCCTGGTGCAGAACACCGACAAGGTGAAGACCGAAGGCATCTTCGGCTCGGTGGGCTTCAAATTCACCGACGCGCTGTCGGCGAGCCTGGAATTGCGCTACCAGAAGGACGAGGTCAAGAAGGGCTTTCTGGTCGCGAACGCTCGGCCCGCGTTGATCGAGGACGAGAGCTGGCTGCCGCGCGCCATCCTGCGCTGGCAGCCGACGGCTGCGACCAACGTCTACGCCAGCTTTGCCAAGGGTCTCCTGCCTGGCGTCATCAACTCCGAGGTGTCGCAGGCGACACCGCGTGAACTGGCGCAGTACCAGGCGGCCTTCCCAGGCATCGCCGGCATCATCAAGGGTGATGAGCTCGACATGTACGAGCTCGGCTGGAAGCAGGAGTGGCTCGATCGCCGCGCCCGCACCAATCTCGCCGCCTACTACGGCGAATGGACCAGTCAGAAGGGCCGCACGCTGTTCATCATCCAGGAGGACTGCGGCAGTTTCGCGCATGGTGGAGCGAGCGGAGCAACTGCCGCGAACGGCTGCCCGAACGGTGTGACCGGCCTGCCGGCGGTGTTTCCGAACGGCGCGCGTTTCACCAACTCGCGCAACGCCAACGTGCCGGGCGACTCCACGCTCTGGGGCCTGGAAGCCGAGGGTCAGCTGCTGGTCACCGAGCGCCTCGACCTGCGCGCCACCCTGACCTGGGCGAAGTCCGAATACGACGACTTCATCTTCAACTTCGTGCAGCCGATCGCCGGCTTCACGCAGATGAAGGGCAACCAGAACGCCCGCTTCCCCGAATGGTCGGGCAGCGTCGCCGCCAGCTACACCGCGCCGATCGAGGGCTCGGACTGGGGCTGGTTCATCAACGGTGACCTGAGCTACGTGGGCAAGACCTTCGTCGACGAGAGCAACCTCGCTTATTGCAAGGACTACACTCTCGGCAACGTCCGCTTCGGCGGCGAGAAGGAGGGGCTGCGCGTCGAGGCCTTCGTCAAGAACGTGTTCGACGACGACAGCTGGGCGGCCTGCGCGCGCTGGACGGACTTCGACTCCGCGCCGAGCCTCGCGCAGCTGACGACCTACCAGGGCGTCGCGGTCACGCCGAACATGCCGCGCCAGTACGGCGTCCGCGCGAGCATCAAGTTCTGACGCGCGCGTTGCCCGCAACCCAGGGCTGAACCCGGGGCCGGGACGGCGACGTCGCGGCCCCGTTCATTTCCGAGCATGGATCCGTACCCTTGGATACGATCCTGCGATGCGATGCGAGGAGCGGAACCGATGAAGCTGCTGTACACACCGATCAAGGGCTACGTGCACACCGTCGAGGCGGTGATCAATTACACCGGACTGCGCGATCAGGTCGAGCCGGTGGCGACGCGGCCGTTCGACCCGGACACACCGCTGCCTTCGATCAATCCACTGGGCAAGGTGCCGACGCTGCTGCTGGACTCGGGCGAATATCTCGCCGGGGGGCTGGTGATCTATGAATACCTCGACTCGCTGCACCGCCGCCGCCGGCTGTATCCGGCCAAGGGCGCGCAGCGCTGGACGACGCTGCGCCAGGCCTGGATGGCAGACGGGCTGTTCGACAGCTTCGTGCTGATCATCGTCGAGTCCTGGCTGCCGCCCGAGCAGC
>JADLDF010000226.1 GCA_020846815.1 Gammaproteobacteria bacterium
AGTCGAGATACGACTGGCGCATCTCGTCTTCGAGGTTGACCGGCAGGATCTCGCGCGCTATTTCGACCATGCGGGAACGGCTTCAGAACAGTCGGAAAAGAAGCGAAAATAGTAACATAGAAGCGTCCCGAACCGCAGTTTTCCGACCCGCGCGATGCAATCCGTCGACCTCCTGATCAGTCCCCGCTGGACCCTGCCGATCGAGCCCGAAGGCGCGGTCCTCGAAGGCTATTCGACCGCGGTGCACGAGGGCCGCATCGTCGAGGTCGGCCCGACCGCGGCGCTCGTCGGGCGTTACCACCCAGCGACACACGTGGTACGCGACCAGCACGTGCTGCTGCCCGGCCTGGTCGACGCGCACACCAGCGCGGCGCGCTCGCTGCTGCGCGATGCGTTGCCGCGCGGCCCGGTCGCGCAGTGGCTCGGCACGACGCTGCGGCCGCTCGAGAATCGCTGGGCAGGCGCCGAGTTCGTGCGCGCGGGCACGCTGCATGCGATCGCCGGCATGCTGCGCGCTGGCATCACTTGCTTCGCCGACGTCTACATGTTCCCGGAGGAAGTGGCGCGGCTCGCCGGCGAGCTGCGCATGCGCATCGCCGTCGGGCTGCCGGTGATCGAGTCGCGCAATCCCTGGTCCGAGGACGCCGCCGACGCGCTGGATCGCGCCGCCGCGCTCTGGGACGCACACAAGTCCGATCCCTGGGCACGGCTGCAGTTCGTACCCGACCCGGCCGGCGCCGTCGCGCGCGAAACCCTCGATCATCTGCGCCGCATCGCGGACCAGCTCGATGCACCCGTCGCGATGCGCGCCCACGACAACCCGGCCAGCTTGCGCGCGTTCGAAAGCGAACACGGCGAGCGTCCGCTTCCCTGGCTCGCCGCGCTCGGGCTGCTGCGCCCGGGCTTCACGGTGCTGCACGGCAACCATCTGCTGCCGGCGGAGCTCGACCTGATCGTGCGCTCGGGCGTCGGTGTCGTGCACTGTCCGACGGCCGGCCTGCGCCTCGGCAACGGTGTCGCGCCGGTGGCGGCGCTGCGTGCCCGCGGCGCCTGCGTCGCGCTCGGCACGGGCTCGGCGATGGCGGGGCTCGGCGTTGCCGACGTCCTGGCCGAAGCCCGCCTCGCCACGCTGCTCGCCGGCACGAACGGCGGCGCCGACGAGGGCGCGCCGGGCGCCGCCGCGGTGCTGCGTATGGCCACTCTCGACGGCGCGCGAGTGCTCGGCCTCGCCGCCGAGATCGGCTCGATCGTGCCGGGCAAGTCCGCCGACCTCGTATGCATCGACCTCTCCGCGAGCACCGTGGGCCAGGCCGCGCGCGTGCCCGAAGCGCTGGTGTTCGACGGCAGCTCGCGCGACGTGACCGACGCCTGGATCGCCGGCCGTGCGCATCTCGCGGCGCGCGAGCTCTGCCTGATCGACGCCGGGCGCGTCGCGGCAGCCGCGAGGCAATGGTCCGTGCGCATGGGAATCGGAGAACAGCGATGAGCACGAATCCGGCAGTCGGCGCAGTCGATCCCGCCGAGGTCGCCAAGTTCGACGCGGCCGCACACCGCTTCTGGGACGAGCGCGGCGAGTTCCGCGCGCTGCACCGGCTGAATCCGCTGCGTCTCGCCTACGTCGGCGCGCGCTGCACGCTGGCAGGCAGCCGTATCGCCGATATCGGCTGCGGTGGCGGGCTGCTGGCCGAGGCCCTGGCGCGCAGCGGCGCCCGGGTCACCGCGATCGACCTCGCTCCCGCGATGATCCAGGTCGCGCGGCTGCACGCCCGCGCCGGCGGGCGGGAGATCGACTATCGCTGCGAATCGGTCGAGTCGCTGGCCGCGGCAGCGCCCGGCGCCTTCGACGTCGTCACCTGCATGGAGATGCTGGAGCACGTGCCCGAGCCGGCCGGCACGCTGCACGCGCTTGCGACCCTGCTGAGACCCGGCGGACGCCTGTTCGTCTCGACGCTGAACCGCAGCCTGCGTGCCTTCCTGGTGGCGATCGTGGGCGCGGAGTACCTCGCGCGCATGATCGCGCCCGGCACTCACGAATACGAACGCCTGATCCGGCCTGCCGAGCTCGCACGCTGGGCACGCGCCGCGGGCCTCGAGCTGCGCGACCTCGCCGGCGTCGAGTTCAATCCCGTGACCGAACAATGCCGGCTGACTCCGGATACTCAGGTGAACTACCTGGCGAGCTTCGAGCGCCCGGCGTAGGCCCGATGCAGCCGCCGGTACCGGCCGGGTCCGAGCGTCACCTGGCCTGCCTCTATACGCCGGCCGATGCGCGCGCCGACGTCGCCGCGCTGCTGGCACTAGAAGCGGAAATCGCCGCCGGCGCGCGGCCCGGCCTCGATCACGGCGTCGCGCACGCACGTCTCGGCTGGTGGCTCGATGAGACGGCGGCGCTGGCAGCAGGACGGCCACAGCATCCGCTCGGGCGGCAACTCGCGGCGGCCTGTGGCGCGCGCGGCCTGTCACCGCCCGACCTGCGCGGCCTCGCCGAGCTCGCCCGCTGCGATCTCGCCTGCACGGCCTTCGAATCGACGGCGGAATACGCCGATTACCTGTCGTTCTGGTCGCGCGCGCTGTTCCGCAACCTCGCATTGCGCCTCGAGCCACGGCCGCAGGCGCGCGCTGCGCTCGAGCATTTCTGCAGCGTCGCCGGTCCCGCGGTACGCGACGTCGAGCTGGTCGCGCGACTCGCGCTCGATGCACGCCTCGGTCGCGTGCACGTGCCGCTGGTCGGCGCCGCGGCCGCGGAGGACTATGCGGCCTGGCAGCAGCAACCCTGGCCGCCGGCACAGGCCGAGGTGCTGCGCGAGCGGCTCAGAGCGCGCCGCGCAGCGCTCGGCGCCGCCGCACGCGAGCTGCCGGCCGAACACCGACCTGCGCTGCGGCCGTTGCTCGCCTGGTGCGCACTGGCCGAGCGGCGCGCGCGAGACTGTGTCGCGGCGCTGCCGCTCCAGTACGATGCCGGCCGTTTCGATGCCATCGCCGCGGCCTGGACCGCGTGGCGCGCCGCCCTGGCCGCCACGCGCGGACGCCTGCCCGCGGCCCTGCAGGAGAGCCGATGACACCCGCCGAACTGCGCGCCCGTTTCGATCCGCGGCGCCTCGCACCCGACCCCGATGCCCTCGCCGGGCGCGTGATCGCGATCACCGGCCCGACGGCGGGCCTCGGCCGCGCGCTCGCGCTCGAGTTCGCGCGCCGCGGCGCCGAGCTGATCCTGCTCGGGCGCTCCGTGCGCAAGCTCGAAGCCCTGGATGCCGA
>JADLDF010000227.1 GCA_020846815.1 Gammaproteobacteria bacterium
CACGTGCCGCGGCAGCGGCACGAGCGTTCCCGAGCCGAGGTGCGCGGCGAGTTCGGTGAACATGCGGCCGATCAGCGCCGGATCCTGGGCCGCCGTCTGGCCCCAGTCGACGATGTCGTACTGCAGGCCTCGCCCCAGTGCCGCCACCCACTCGTGCGACTTGATGTCGCGCTTGCCGATCTCGACGAAACGCCCGCCGCGTGTGATGGCGCGGAAGCTGGCTTCGATCTGCGGGCCGGACAGCGAGTTCAGCACGACGTCGACTCCAGCTCCGCCGGTGGTGGCGAGGATCTGATCGGCGAACTCCGTGCTGCGCGAGTCGAACACCTGCTCGACTCCCATCGAACGCAGCAGTGCGCGCTTCCATGGCGCACCTGCCGTCGCGAACACCTGCGCACCCGCGCGCTGCGCGAGCCGCACCGCGGCGAGCCCGACGCCGCCGGCTGCGGCGTGTATCAACACCCGCTCCCCGGATCGCAGCTTCGCGAGGTGCTCGAGGCAGAAATGCGCCGTCAGGAACGCGATCGGGATCGATGCGCCCTCGACCGCGGACTGCCCGGGTGCGCGCAGTTGCACGAACTCGGCCCACGTAGTGACGTGCGATGCGAAGCAGCCGCCGCCGAGCGCCATCACGGCGTCGCCGGTGCGCAGCCGATCCACGCCGGGACCGGTCGCGACCACCACGCCGGCGCACTCCCCACCCAGCGGGCCAGGGTCGCCCGGATACATGCCGAGCACGTTGAGCACGTCCTTGAAGTTCAATCCCACCGCGTGGATCTCGATCTCCACTTCCCCCGGACCGGGAGCCCGTCGTTGCAGCGGCGCGCGCACGAACTGGTCCAGCGAGCCTCGCGCTGCGGGCTCGAGCCGCCATGCCGGGGCGGTTGACGCCTCGTCCGTCGCCGCGACCGGCCGCGCGTGCACGAGCCGGGCCGCGTAGCGCAGCCCCGCGCGGAAGGCGAGGTGCGATTCCGCGTCGGCGCGCTGCAGCTCCGCGAGCAGTGCCGGCAGTTCGTCCGCGCCGGCGCCCGGATCCAGGTCGAGGCAGGTGCCGTGCAGCTCGGGATGCTCGAGCGCCAGTGCGCGAACCAGGCCGTGGACCGTGGCCTGGGCCGGGTCGACGGTCACGTCGGATGCGCTGACCTGCTGGGCGCCCCGCGTGAGGATCCACATGCGCGCCGGCAGGCCTCGGGTCGCGATGGCACGGGCCAGCTGCATCACGCCCACGGAGCGCGCCGTGGCGGCGGCCGCGAGGTCCGCCGCGGTCTCGTCGCTCCCATGGCGATGCGCAGTGCCGCAGGCGTGCACGAAGCAGGTCTCGGTGACCGCACCGGCTGCCGCGAGCTCCAGCAGCTGTTGCAGGTGCTCGGGTTGCGTCGGGTCGAGCTCCACGCGATTGGCGTCCCGCCGGTACGCGGTGGCCGCTCGCACGACGAGACAGCGCTCCCCGGTGGCGCGCAGGCTCTCGGCCAGCGCAGCACCGAGCGGCGCCTCGTCCGCGAACACGACCCACTGCCGCGCACCTGTCCGCGCCGGCACCGCCGGCAGCCGGGCGAGCAGCATGGTGTTGAGATCCAGCGTCGGCGAACGGCGCGCCGTGCCCGGCACGGCAACCGCGCGTTCGAAGCCGCTGTCGGTCAGCAGTCGGATCCAGCGCTCGGCAGTCAGCGTCGCATAGTTCGGGCGCAGGTCGTCGTCCTCGAAGCACCACCAGCCCGGCGTCAGACCGACCGTCAGGTCGAACCATCGCTGCGGCGCCGTAACCTCGAGCATCGCCAGCACGGCGCCCGGTGCCAGCAGTCGCTGCACGCTGGCGAGCGTGCGGCGCAGGTCCCGCGTCGCGTGGATCACGTTCGACGCCAGCACCAGGTCGTAGCTCGCGGGAGCGAAGCCCTGCGCTTCCGGCATTGCCTCGAGATCGAGCGTCGCGAACTTCATGAACGGCTGCCCGCCGAAGCGCTCGCGCGCGCGCGCCACGAACAACGCACCGATGTCGGTGAAGGTGTACTCGACGCCCGCTGCCGGCAGGCGCGGCAGCACGTGCGCCGTCGTGCCGCCCGTGCCGGCTCCAATCTCGAGGATGCGCAGCGGACGACCCGCGGCGCGCTTGCCGGCCAGCTGCGCGGCGATCGTCGCCATCAGACCGTTGAATACGCGAGCCGGGGGCGTGTCGCGATAGAGCTTCTCCGCCGTGTCGGTCGATCCGGCCGGAAACAGCAGCTGGAGCGGATCGCACTCGCCGCGCAGCGCGGCCGCGAACTGCGCGCCGGCCCGTCCGGTCATTGCGACTTCGGCGGCGGCGGCCGGATACGCCGCGGCGAGCGCCTCCGCGTCCGGGCCCGGTTGCACGCTCGTCAGCGCGCGAGCGACCGTCCAGTCGTTGCCCTCGCGCGCGAGCAGCTGGTCCTCTGCGAGGATCTCGAGCAAGCGGCCGAACAAGCGTCGATGCTGTGCGGCGACGCCGAGCTGCTCGGCCAGAGCGTGAGTCGAAACGCGCTCGCCGACCGCTGGGTTCCAGCCGAGCGTCCGCAATGCACGCACCGTGAGTTCCAGGCAGAGGCGATCTAGTCGCGGCAGGAAGGCGTCGTACTGGTCGAGTCCGGCGTCGGCGCGCAGCCCGTCGAGGACCGCCATGGCTCCGTTCTGCAGATCCTCGATCGAGACCACCGGCACGTTGTCCGCCGGCGCGGCCTCGGTCTCGATCCAGCCGAGGTCATACAGCGCCTCGTCGAGCCAGCGCCGGCCGAGTCGCGCAAGCGCATCGGCCGCGACGCGCTTTAGTCGCACGTCCGTGAGCTCGGCGACCAGTGCGCCGGCGGCATCGAACACCACCACGTCGGCCCGGCGCGTCGCATCGCTACCCGACTCGATCACGCGTGCGAAGCCCAGGCAGCCCTGGCCCGGGTTGGCATGGATCGCGCAATGCCCGACGGAGAATGGCAGGTACAGTCCGCCGGATTCCTCGACCGCCGCCGCGATGACCTGCACACAGCCGTCGAGCAGCACCGGATGGAACGGATAGCGGCTCGCCTCGTCCGCGAGCGACTCGTCGAGCCGGATCTCGCCCAGCGCAGCGCTGCGGCCGCGCCAGATGCGCGCGACGGAGTGGAATGCCGGCCCGAAGTCCAGGCCGTGCGCCGCAAGCCGTTCGTAGAAGGCGGCGCGATAGACTTCATCCGCGCAGGCGGCACGCGCCTCAGCCAGCCCGATGGTCGCAGGCGCCTGGGTGCCACCGGCCGGTCGCGCGGTCGCGGTGACGTGATGCGTCCAGTCCGCTGATGCCTCGCCGTCGGCTGCGGTGCTGCTGATCCTCAGCGAGAGCGTGCCGTCCGGCTGCGGTGTCGCGATCACCTGCACGGTACGCGCCACGGCCGGATCGTCGTCGATGACCAGCGCCTCCTGCAGCGTGACCTGTTCGAGTCGGGCGCCGCCGTCGCCGAGCGAGTCCCTGGCGACATCGACGAGGCTCGCCAGCAGGCCGGTCGCCGGCATCAGGATCCTGCCCTGCACGCGATGCTGGGCCACGAATGGCGGGCACTCGGCGTCGACCTGGAACTCGTGGATCCGCTCGGCCCCGGCCGAACGCAGCCGCATGCCGCGCAGCGGCGCCACCGGATTCGCGGCAGGGCTCGCGGCGCGGCGCCGGCGGCTCGCGAACCAGCAGCGCTCGCGCTCGAAGGGATACGTCGGCAGCAGCGCCGGTCGCATGGCGCGGCCCGGAAACACATTGCGCCAGCCGATCTCGACACCTTCGAGATGCGCGCCGCGCAGCATCTCGAGCAGCTGCGTCCAGTCGTCGCGTTCACGCCGCAGCGTCGGCAGGAGCGTCGGACCGTTCGCGTCGAAGCTCATCTTCGCGAACCCGATCAGCGCCGGATGCGGCCCGACCTCGATGCACAGGTCCGGCTCGAGTGCCTCGAGCGTGCGCAGGCTGTCTGCGAACCGTACCGCCTCCCGCAGATGGTCGCGCCAGTACGTCGCGGACTGAAGCTCGCGCGCCGTGGCGACGAGCCCAGTCCTGTTGGAGATGACCCGGATGGCGGGCGGCGAATACTGCACCTTCGCAGCTGCGCGCTCGAAATCGTCGAGAACCGGCTCGACGAGGGGCGAATGGAATGCATGCGACACCGACAACCGTTGGGTGCGCGCGCCCCGCGCAGCGAACTGCTGCACGACCCGGTCCACCGACTCGAGGTCGCCGGAGACGACGACCTGTCCGGGGGCGTTCACCGCGGCGATCGCCACCTGGCCGCCGATCGCTCGCACGACGCCCTCGACCTGTTCCAGGTCCGCGTAGATCGCCGCCATGGCGCCGCCTGCCGGCAGGGACTGCATGAGCCCTGCCCGCGTGGCGATGAGTTCCAGGGCCGGCTCGAGCGCCATCACGCCGGCGACGCAGGCCGCAACGTACTCCCCGACCGAATGACCCATGACGATGGCCGGCTCGATGCCCCAGGACTTCAGCAGCTCGACGAGCGCGTACTCGACGGCGAACAGCGCCGGCTGTGTGTAGCGGGTCTGGTCGATGTCGGGCGCCGCGGCATTGCGGTCGCGGAGCACTTCGAGCAACGGTCGCGGAAGCTGCCGGTCCAGCACCGCGGCGCAGCGATCGAGGGCCCGGCGGAAGGCGGGAGCCTGCTCATACAGCGCGCACGCCATGCCGGCGTACTGCGCGCCCTGGCCCGTGAACAGGAACGCGATCCTCGGCGGATCACGCCGCTCGACGCGCCGGCGCTGCACGCCAGGGACGTCGGCGCCACTCGCGATCGCATCCAGTGCACGGCGCAGGCCCGGAACGTCCGTCGCGATCACGGCCGCCCGCTCGGCGAGATGCGCGCGGCCCACGCTCGCCGTGCAGCAGACATCGGCGAGATCGGCATCGGCCCGGCCGTCGAGCGACCGCGACGTGCGGCGCGCCAACTCGCGCAGCGCCGTGTCCGTGCGCGCGGAGATCGTGAACAGCTCCGCCGGCCGCGGCGCGACCGCAGCACGTGGCGGCGGCTCCGGGGCCTGCTCGACGACGACGTGTGCGTTCGTGCCGCTGAAGCCGAAGGAACTGACGCCCGCTATCCGCCGGCCGGCGATCGGTGGCCAGGCCATCAGCGCGGTCGGCACGCGCAGTGGAAGATGCGCCCAGTCGATGTGCGGACTGGGGTTGCGGAAGTGCAGGTGCGCCGGGATCGCCGCGTGCCGCAAGGAAAGCACGACCTTGATGAGACCGGCCACGCCTGCGGCCGCCTCCAGATGGCCGATGTTGGTCTTGACCGCACCGAGCAGCAGCGGCACCGCGGCCCCACGATCGTGCCCGAACACCTCGCCCAGCGCCTGGACTTCGAGCGGATCGCCGAGCTGCGTGCCGGTGCCGTGGGCCTCGACGTAACCGACGTCCTTCGGTTCGAGGCCGGCGCGCTGCAGTGCGGTGCGGATCACGGCTTCCTGCGCGGGGCCATTGGGCGCGGTGAGCCCGCTGCTCGGCCCATCCTGGTTCACGGCGCTGCCGCGAATCACCGCGAGGATGTCGTCGCCGTCCGCCTGCGCGTCGGCGAGTCGCTTGAGCACCACGATGCCACAGCCCTCGCCGCGGGCGAACCCATCGGCCGCGGCGTCGAAGGTCTTGCAGCGGCCATCCGGTGCGAGCATGCGCGACTCGGCGAACGCGGCGAAGGGTTCGGTCGAGAGCATCAGGTTGACGCCGCCCGCGAGTGCCATGCGGCAGTCGCCCACGCGCAGGGCCTGGCAGGCGACGTGGATCGCCACCAGCGAGGATGAGCAGGCGGTATCGATCGACAGGCTCGGTCCCTGCAGGCCGAGCACGTAGGAGATGCGGCCCGATGCGACGCTGTGGGCGATGCCGGAGGCGTAGTGCGGATTGACGGGATTGGCATCGCCGCTGGTGAGCTGCAGGCTGTTGTAGTCGTTGGCGCAGATACCCACGTAGACACCCGTCGCGCTGCGTTCGAGCCGGTCGGGTGGCTGCCCGGCCGACTCCAGCGCTTCCCAGGCGACTTCCAGCAGCAGGCGCTGCTGCGGATCCATGCCGTCCGCTTCGCGCTTGGAGATGCTGAAGAACTCCGGCTCGAAGCCATCGACCTCGCGCAGGTAGCCCGCGTTGCGCAGCGCGCCGCTGGCCGCATCGGCCGGGAAGCGATGCGGCGGCGGCGGCGTGGTCGCATCCACGCCATCGCGCAGCAGGGCCCAGAAGGCCTGCGCATCGTCCGCCCCGGGAACGCGGCAGCCGAGCCCGATGATCGCGATCGGCTCGCGCAGCGCACCCTCGGACTTCGCCAGGCGCGCCTGGGCGTCCTCGAGGGCGAGGAAGGCACGCTGCAGCGGCGTGAGATCGGGCTTCTTCGGCTTCGTCTCCAAGTTCACTTTCCCTCGAGTCGCGCTTGCAACAGGGCCTCGATCTGTTCATCGCTCATGGCCGCGACCTCCGCCTCGCGCGCCTCGCGTGCGGGCTCGCGCTCCGGCGCGGCGTCCTGCGACGCCGGCGCGGGCTGTTCGCCGAGCCGTCCCCGCAGGAATTCCACGATCGCATCGATCGTCGGGTGGTCGAACAGCAGCGTCGCCGGCAGCGGCCTCTCCAGGCCGAGGTCCTTGCCGAGCAGGCCGCGCAGCTGAACGGCCATCAGCGAATCGAATCCGAGGTCCATGAGCCGCTCGCTGCGGCCCGGGTCCTGGTCCGCGCCCAGCCGCAGCACCTTCTTGACGCGCTCGCGCACGAAGGCGCGCAGCAGGTCGGTCCGCTCGGCAGCGGAGGCCGCGGCCAGGTTCGCGCGGAACGCCTCGAGTGCGCTCTGCTGCAGATCGCCGGGTCCGAGTTGCCCGCCACTCGCTTCCGGCGTCACCGAGTGCTCGCCGCCCAGCGAGTGGCCCGGCACGCGCGCCAGGATCGCGTGCTGTCCGATCGCCGCGGCTA
>JADLDF010000228.1 GCA_020846815.1 Gammaproteobacteria bacterium
ACAGCGAGAACGACGATGAAGATGAAGCGTTACACGGCACCGGACATGCGTCAGGCGCTGAAGCTCGTCCGCGACGAGCAGGGCGCCGACGCGGTGATCCTCGCCAGCCGGCGCGTCGAAGGGCGGGTCGAGATCACGGTCGCGATCGACGACGACGAACCGCCGGTCGTGGCGACGGCCGTCGCCGGCGCGCCCGAAGACGTGGTGCCGGCGGGTTTCGAAGCCCTGCTCGCGGCGCGCGAGCGCGGCGCGATCCCGGCCGCCGCCGGTGGCTCGGGCGGGGTCGCAGCCACGCCGGCGGCCTCCACTGCGTCCACCGATGCCATGAACGGCGAGCTGAAGACCCTACGCCGCATGCTCGAGACGCAGCTCGCGGCACTCGCCTGGAACGATCTGACGCGCCGCGCGCCGCTCGCGACCGAGCTGCTGCGCGAGCTGACCGAGATCGGCTTCGCGGCCGACGTGTCCGCGCAGATCGCGGACCAGCTGCCGCCGGGACTCGATTTCACCGGTGCCCGCCGGCTGGCGATCGCACGCCTCGCCGACCGCGTCGCCGTGACCGGCGACCGCTGGTGCGAGCACGGCGGCGTCGTGGCGCTGGTCGGCGCACCGGGCGTCGGCAAGACCACCGCGATCGCGCGCCTCGCGGCCCGCTGGGTCTTGCGGCACGGTCCGCAGGACCTCGCCCTGGTCTGCGCCGACGGCCAGCGCTTCGGCGCGCCCGAGCAGACCTCGCGCCTCGGCCGCCTGCTCGGTGCCGCCACCTTCCGCATCGGCGAGCTCGCGGAACTGCCGGCACTGCTCGAGCGCCTCGCCGGCCACCGGTTGGTACTCATCGACACGGCCGGGGCCGGTCCGCGCGGCGCGGGCGTCGAGGACCTGCTGCGCGGCCTGCAGCCCGCGCGGGCGCGCCTCGAGGTCGCTCTGGTGCTGGCGGCTTCGGCGCAGGCCGGGACGCTCGCCGAGACGACGACGCGGTTCCAGGCGCTGCGACCGGACGCCTGCGTGCTGACGCGCTTGGACGAGAGCGCGAGCCTCGGCGGCGCACTGTCGGTGCTGATGCGCGCCGCCCTGCCGATCGCCTACGTCAGCGAGGGCCCCGGCATACCGGACGACCTGCGCCCGGCGCGCGCCCTCGATCTGGTCTGCACGGCCGTGCAGCTCGCCGAGCGCAACGGTGCCGTCGCCGACGAAGACCTGCTCGCCCGCCGTTTCGGAGGTTCGTTCAATGTCGCCTCGTGATTCCCGCCGTCGCAACGACCTCGGATCCGCCCGCCGGCCCGGCGGCAATCCGGTCCAGGTCATCGCCGTGACCGGCGGCAAGGGCGGGGTGGGCAAGTCGACGGTAAGCATCAACCTCGCGACGGCCTTCGCGCAGCTCGGGCGCCGCACGCTGCTGCTCGACGGCGATCTCGGTCTCGCCAACGCCGACGTGCTCCTCGGCCTCACGCCGCGGCATACGCTCGCGCACGTGATCCGCGGCGAGCGCTCGCTGCAGGAGATCCTCGTGGAAGCGCCGCAGGGTTTCAGGGTGGTACCGGCGGCTTCCGGCATCGCGCAGATGGCGGCACTCGGCGCCGCCGAACACCTCGGCCTGGTGCGCGAGCTCACGAGCGTCTGCGCCGATCTCGAGACCCTGGTCGTCGACACGCCGGCCGGCATCGCGCCGGGCGTGCTGCAGCTCGCTCAGGCGGCGCAGCACGTGCTGGTCGTGGTCTGCGACGAGCCGACGTCGATCACCGATGCGTACGCGCTGATGAAGGTGCTGCGCCGCGACCACGCAGTCGGCAGGTTCCGCGTGCTGGCGAACATGGTCCGCGACCGCGGGCAGGGTCGGCGGCTGTTCGAGACGCTGAGCCGCGTCACGGAGCGATTCCTCGACGTGACGCTCGAGTACGCCGGCGAGGTGCCCGAGGATCCGTGGCTGCGGCGCTCGATCCGCGATCAGCGTCCCGTCGTCGACGCCTACCCGTCGAGCCTCTCCGCGCGCGCGTTGAAGACGCTGGCCGAATCGGCCGATGTCTGGCCACTGCCGGCGGGCACGCGCGGCAACATCGAGTTCTTCGCCGAACGCCTCGTGCGGCGACCGACATCGGCACCGGTGCTGGAGGTGGTGCGATGAGCCTCGTGCGGGCGTATTCGTCGGCCGGCGCGCGGCCTTCCGAGGCCGACGCGCTGGTCATCCGTCATGCCGAGCTGGTCAAGCGCATCGCCTATCATCTCGCCGGACGTCTGCCGTCGTCGGTCGATGTCGACGATCTGATCCAGGCCGGCATGCTCGGGCTGCTCGAGGCCGCGCGGCACTTCACGGCCGGACGCGGCGCGAGCTTCGAGACCTACGCGGGCATCCGCATCCGCGGCTCGATGATCGACGCGCTGCGCAAGCTCGACTGGGCGCCGCGCTCGGTGCATCGCAAGGCACGCGAGGTCGCGCAGGCGATCCGCGAGATCGAGCGCGACACCGGCCGAGAGGCGCGCGACGTCCAAGTCGCGGAGCGCATGGGGCTGTCGCTCGACGACTACCACCGCATCGTCCACGACTCCGCGAGCTGCCAGCTGGCAAGCCTCGACGACGGCCACGTGATCGACCGCGGCGACGAATCCCTCGATCCGTTCCGCGAAGCCGTCGACGACGGCTTCCGCACGGCGCTGGCCGGAGCGATCGACGAGCTGCCGGAGCGCGAGCGTCTGGTGATGTCGCTCTACTACCAGGACGAGCTGAACCTCAAGGAGATCGGGCTGGTGCTGAAGGTCACGGAGTCGCGCGTTTGCCAGTTGCACGGTCAAGCGCTCGCGCGCCTGAAGGCGCGGCTCTCCGGCTGGCGCGACCGCCTGGACACCAGGGCCTGAGCATGATCCCGATCACCACCGCCTGCGGGAGCCGCTGAACGTCATGGACCTCCTGACGCTGGTCGGTTTCGCGTTCGCGATCCTGGCGATCGTCGTCGGCTCGATCCTCAAGGGCGCCGGCGTGGGCGCGCTGGTCTCGGGCGCGGCCTTCATGATCGTGATCGTCGGCACCTTCGCCGCGATCCTGGTGCAGACGCCGCTGCCGGTGCTGCGCCACGGACTGCGGATGTTCGGCTGGATCCTGCGGCCGCCGCGCATCGACGGCCGGGCGCTGATCACCAAAATCGTCGAGTGGAGCAACATCGCCCGCAAGCAGGGGCTGCTCGGTCTCGAGCCCACGATCGACGGCGAGCGCGATCCGTTCGTGCGCAAGGCGCTGCAGCTGGTCGTCGATGGCACCGAGCCCGACCAGATCCGCTCGATCATGGAGGTCGAGCTGTCGGTGCGCGAGCGCGCCGATCACGCCGGTGCGAAGGTGTTCGAGGGCATGGGTGTGTATTCGCCGACGCTCGGCATCATCGGCGCCGTGCTCGGACTCATGGCCGTCATGCAGAACCTCGCCGACCCGAGCAAGCTCGGCGCCGGCATCGCCGCCGCGTTCACCGCCACGGTCTACGGCATCGGCCTCGCGAACCTGCTGTTCCTGCCGGCCGCGGCCAAGC
>JADLDF010000229.1 GCA_020846815.1 Gammaproteobacteria bacterium
CAGGCTCGCCGCCGAGGGCGGCTCGTTCAACGGAGGTGCCGCATGAGCCGCCGCGATACCGATGCCGTCATCGTCTCGACGGCGCGCACGCCGCTCGCCAGGAGCTGGAAGGGTGCGCTGAACATGACGCACGGCGCGACCATGTCCGGGCACGTGGTCAAGGCGGCGCTCGAGCGCGCCGGCGTCGAGCCGGGCGCGGTCGAGGACGTGATGATGGGCTGCGCCAACCCCGAGGGTGCGACCGGCTGGAACGTCGCGCGCCAGGCCGCGATCATGGCCGGCTGCCCGGTCAGCGTGCCGGGCGTCACGGTCAACCGCTTCTGTTCGTCCGGGCTGCAGACCATCGCGATGGCGGCGCAGCGCATCCAGGCCGGCGAGGGCGAGATCTACGTCGCCGGCGGCGTCGAGTCGATCTCCTGCGTGCAGCTCGAGATGAACCAGCACATGTTCATCGATCCGCGGCTCGACGAGATCAAGCCCGAGATCTACTGGCCGATGCTGCGCACGGCCGAGACCGTCGCGGCGCGCTACAAGATCGGTCGCGAGCGCCAGGACGAATACGGCGCGCGCAGCCAGCAGCGCGCCTGCGCGGCGCAGGCCGCGGGCCACTTCAGGGAAGAGATCGTGCCGATCACGGTGACCATGGCCGGCGTCGAGAAGGACAGCAACCGGCTGTACACCCGGTCCGTGACGCTGGATCGCGACGAGGGCCTGCGCGAGGGCACGACGGTCGAGGCGGTCGCGAAGATCAAGCCGGCGCAGCCGGGCGGCACCGTGGCCGCGGGCAATGCCAGTCAGTTCTCCGATGGCGCCGGCGCCTGCGTGGTCATGAGCGCGGCCGAGGCGGCGAAGCGCAAGCTGCAACCTCTCGGCCTCTACCGCGGCTTCGCCGTCGCGGGCTGCGAGCCCGACGAGATGGGCATCGGCCCGGTGTTCGCGGTGCCGAAGCTGCTGCAGCGGGTGGGCCTGAAGGTCGAGGACATCGGTCTCTGGGAGCTCAACGAGGCGTTCGCGGTGCAGGTGCTGTACTGCCGCGACGTGCTCGGCATCCCCGACGAGCGGTTGAACGTCGATGGCGGCGCAATCGCGGTCGGTCATCCCTACGGCATGAGCGGCCAGCGCCTGGTCGGCCACGCGCTGCTCGCCGGCAAGCGGCTCGGCGTGAAGTACGTGGTCGCGACCATGTGCATCGGTGCCGGCATGGGCGCGGCGGGGCTGTTCGAGGTGCTTTGAATCCCGCCAAAGATGCGCGTCGCTTGGCGAACGTCTCAATCTGACGAATCGACCCGAATTGCGCGTTGCTCTGCAGCGGTACCTGCACGATACTTAGCTAGGTTAGCTAAGAGGGTCGCCCATGCGTCAGGTCAACATGCACGAAGCCAAGAGCACCCTGTCCCGGCTCATCGAGGCCGCGGAGGCCGGTGAGCGCGTCGTGATCGCCCGCGCGGGAGAGCCGGTGGCCGAGATCGTGCCGCTGAAGCGTCAGCGTGGTATTCGCATCGGGTTGCTCAAGGGCAAGATGCCGGAAGCCTTCGTCCGTGAGTTCGAGCAGCCCTGGTCGCGGGAGCAGCTCGATCAATTGTTTGGAGCGCCGATCGAACCCAGCGCGATCGAACCCTGCCCGATCAAACCCTGAGACAGAGGCCGCCGGATGCGCCTGCTGCTCGACACGCACGTCCTGCTGTGGAGCTTGCTCGGCAGCCGCCGCCTCGGTCCTGCCACGCGGCGGCGGCTCGAGGATCCGGCGAACGATTGTTACGTCAGCGCCGCGAGCACCTGGGAAATCGCGATCAAGGCTGGCCTCGGCAAGTCTCTGCCGGAATTCGACCTCGAAAGTCTCGAAGAGGTCATCGTCGCCGCAGGTTTTCGTCCGCTGCCCGTGACGCTGGCCCATTCACTGGTGATCGACGGCAGCGACCTGCCGCACGGCGATCCCTTCGACCGGCTGCTGCTCGCGCAGTGCCATGTCGAGACGTTGCGTCTGCTCACGGCCGATCGCAATCTTCTCGTGTCGCCCCTGGCCATCGCGGCGTAGCCGCGGCTCGGGCGCTCTGCATCAAGGGGGCGGAACAGAACCCATGACTCGATTTACTGGCCGGTGCCTGACTCCCGTATTGCTCGGCTGCACCGCGCTCGCGCCTGCAAGCGTCGTCGGCGCTGCGGCCGAGGGCGAGCTCGTCATCACGCGCGCCCGCGTGTTCGACGGGCGCAGCGCGCAGCTGCGCGAAGACGCGGAGATCGTGATCGCGGGTGGCCGGATCGTCACGATCCGCGCCGCGGGCAGCGGTGCCGCGGGGACCGGTACGCCGCGCGTGATCGACGCCGGCAACCGCATCGTGATCCCCGGCCTGATCGACGCGCATGTGCATCCGACCATCGCGGTGCAGATCGGTGCGCTGCGCGACAGCGACCCGAACTACGTCGCGGCGCGCAGCGCCGTGGAGGCGCAGCGCATCCTCATGCGCGGCTTCACGACCATCCGCGACATGGCCGGTCCGGCCTTCGGCCTGAAGCAGGCGATCGACGAAGGGCTGCTGCCGGGGCCGCGGATCTTTCCCTCGGGTGCGATGGTCAGCCAGACCAGCGGCCATGGTGATTTCCGCGCGCGCAGCGGCACGCCGCGGCGCTGGAGCGGCGAAGTCGACCTCACGGAGCGGCTCGGCTACGGGCTGATCGCCGACGGCGGCGACGAGGTCGCGGCCGCGGTGCGCGAGCAGCTGCGCGCCGGCGCGAGCCAGATCAAGCTCGCCGCGGGCGGCGGCATCTCGTCGCTGTACGACCCGATCGACAGCGTGCAGTACTTCGAAGAGGAGCTGCACGCCGCGGTGCGCGCGGCGGCCGACTGGGGCACCTATGTCGCAGTGCATGCCTATACGCCGGCGGCGATCCGTCGCGCAGTGCAGGCGGGTGTGCGCAGCATCGAGCACGCGCATCTCATCGACGAGGCGACGATGAAGCTCATCGCCGAGCGCGGCGTGTTCCTCTCGCCGCAGGCCTACCTGTTCAGCCGCGCGGCGTCGCCGCCGTCCGGCGCCGGCGCCACGGCGGGCGCGCCACCGACGGCGGCGCAGATCGCGCAGCGCGACAAGGCGCTGCTGGTCGGCGCCGGTCTCGACCGCATGATGCGGCTCGCGAAGCAATACGGCGTGAAGATCGCCTTCGGTACCGACGTGTTCGGCAGCCCGCGGGCTTTCGGCCTGGAGTCGCTGGAATTCGGCGCGCGGCTGCGCTGGTTCACGCCGCTGGAGATCCTGCGGCAGGCGACATCGATCAACGGCGAGCTGCTGGCGATGTCGGGGCCGCGCAACCCTTACGCCGGCGGCAAGCTCGGCGTGCTCGAGCCGGGTGCCTGGGCCGATCTGCTGGTCGTCGACGGCAATCCGCTCGAGGACGTGCGCATCCTCGAGGATCCGGACCGCACGCTGCGGCTCATCGTCAAGGACGGCCGGGTCGTCGCCAACCGCCTCGACTGAA
>JADLDF010000230.1 GCA_020846815.1 Gammaproteobacteria bacterium
CCTGGATGCGCGCGAGCGCGGCCAGCGCGTCGCCGTAGAGCGGCTCGACCTGCGCGGGATCGGCGAGGCGCGACAGGAACGGCGTCGAGCCGAGGTCCTCGAGCAGCACGAAACCACGCTCGAGGTCGTAGGCATGGACGTGCGGCACGTGCACGCCGGTGGCCTCGAGCAGGCCGGCCACGCGCAGGTACGGCCGGATGTCCTCCTTGTCGGGCGGCGCGTCCATGACGATCAGCGGCGCGCCGGCGGCGTCGAAGGCGCGGAAATAGCGGCGGAAGCTCGCGTCGGCCGAAGCGACCTCGATGCGCTCGACGCGTCGTCCGAGATCGGTCTCGAGCCAGTGCGCGAGCAGCGCGAGGCGCGGGTCTGGGGCGGTCATGAAATCCGGGAGCGGCGACGGGGGCGGCCATTATAATGGCCTGCTCCATGCCAGCCCCGCGCCGTCCCTCACAGTCTCCGTCCGGGCGCCTGCCCGCGCCGACGGCGGCCGCGGTCCTGGCCGTATCCGGCTGCGTGCTCGCACTCGCGGCGGCAGCGCAGGCGCCGCCCGTGCAGACACCGCCGGAGCGGGCCCCCGTGGAGCAGTCTCCCGCGACGCAGGCGGCACCGGTGCAGACGCCGCCGGTGCAGGCTCCCTCGACGCAGACACCACCGCAGACACAGCCGGAACGGCCTCCCGCGGCGCAGGCGCCGCCGGCGCCGTCCCCGACGGCCGCAGAGACGCCGGCGCCGTCGCGGCCGCTGCGCTGTCCGGCCAGCTCCGGCAGCTTCGAATCCGCGCTGCGGGCCCGTGCGCCGGCACCGGCGCTGCGCGATGCGCCGCCCGCCGACGCGCCGATCGAGATCAGCAGCGACGATGCGCAGCTCGGCGTCGACGGCAATGCCCTGCTCTCGGGCAACGTGCGCATCGCCCAGGGCGACCGGCGCATCGAAGCCGACGACGTCGAGTACGACGCGGACGCGCTGTCGATCAAGGTCCGCGGCGCGGTGCGCTACGAAGACCCGCTGCTGCGCGCGAGCGGCAGCAGCGGCGAGTATTCGCAGGGCAGCGCGAGCTTCGAGGGCGCGCAGTTCGAGCTGGTCGAGCGGCCTGGCCGCGGCAGCGCGACGCGCATGGCGCTCTCGCCGCAGGGCGTGGTCGAGCTCGAGCGGGTGTCGTTCAGCACCTGCCCCGCGGAGCAGCCGGACTGGCAGATCCGCGCGCGCCGCATCGAGCTCGACACGCGCGATCGCAACGGCACGGGCCGCGACGCGCAGATCGAGTTCAAGGGCGTGCCGCTGATCTATCTGCCCTACATCTCCTTCCCGCTCGGCGAGCAGCGCAAGAGCGGCTTCCTGTTCCCGAGTCTCGGCCACACCACGCGCAGCGGCCTGCAGCTCGCCGTGCCCTACTACTTCAACCTCGCGCCCAACTACGATCTCACGCTGCTGCCGAGCTGGTACGGCCGCCGCGGCCTCGACGTCGCCGGGCAGTTCCGCTATCTCGCGCCCGCGCACCGCGGCGAGCTCGCCTTCAACCTGCTGCCCGCGGACGAGATCGCCGATCGCGACCGCCACCGCGTGCGACTGGTGCATCGCACCGACCTCTGGTCCGACTGGCGCTTCACGGTCGATGCCGCGGACGTCAGCGACACGGCGTATTTCGAAGACTTCAGCCAGGGGCCGCAGGGCACGAGCACGGCCTTCCTCGAGCGCATCGCGCGGCTCTCGTTCCGCGACGAGCACTGGCGGCTGCGCGGCGAAGTGCAGCAGTTCCAGACCATCGACGAGGGGCTCGCCGCCGACGACCGCCCCTACGCCCGCGTGCCGCGGCTGCTCGCGAGTGGCGACTGGACCGCCGGCCGCGCCGGCTGGCTGTCCTACGGCTTCGACGCCGAGCTCGTGAACTTCGATCGCGACGTCGGCGTCACCGGCTGGCGCCTCGACGCGACGCCGACCGTCGGCCTCGACGTCTCGGGCGCCGGTTTCTACCTGCGGCCCTACGCCGGCTATCGCTACACGCGCTATGCGCTCGACGACACGGCGCCGGGCGCGGACGATGCACCGCAGCGCTCGCTGCCGTTCGCCGCATTCGACGCCGGACTCGTGCTCGAGCGCGAGGCCGGGCGCCGCGCGCAGCGGCGCATGACGCTCGAGCCGCGGCTGCTCTATCTCTACACGCCCTACCGCGACCAGTCGGCGCTGCCGGTGTTCGACACCGGCATCCCGGACCTGAACCTCGTGCAGCTCTTCGGCACCAACCGCTACGTCGGCGCGGACCGGGTCAGCAATGCCAACCAGGCGAGCATCGGCCTGACCGCGCGCCTCTTCGATGCGCACAGCGGTGCGCGCTTCCTCGCCGCGACCATCGGCCAGACGTTCTACTTCGAGCGCCTGCGGGTCGGGCTGCCGGGCGAGCCGCCGCGCCGCGACGACGAATCCGACCTCGTGGCCGAGCTCGCACTGACCGCCTACAAGGACTGGAACATCGATTTCGGCCTGCAATGGAACCCGCAGGATGCGACCAGCGAACGCTCGCAGCTGCGGGTGCAGTACCGGCCGGACGACTCGCGCGTCGTCAACTTCGGCTATCGGCTGCAGCGCGATCGCCTGGAGCAGGCCGATGTCTCCGGCGCCTGGCCGATCGCCAAACGCTGGAACCTCTACGCGCGCTGGACCTACGACCTGCAGGAGGACACCACGCTCGAGCGCTTCGCCGGCCTCGAGTACCGGGCCTGCTGCTGGCGGCTGCGCGC
>JADLDF010000231.1 GCA_020846815.1 Gammaproteobacteria bacterium
CCACCCGGCCGTGGTGGATGAACACGACGTCGGTGAGCAGGTTCTCGACCTCCTCCACCTGGTGCGTCGTGATCACGATGGTGCGTTCCTTGTCGAAATAGTCGTTGAGCAGGGTGTCGTAGAACGCGCGGCGATACAGCAGGTCGAGGCCCAGCGTCGGCTCGTCCAGCACCAGCAGTTTCGCGTCGATCGCCAGGATCAGCGCGAGGTGCAGCTGCGTGACCATGCCGCGCGAGAGCTCGCGCACGCGACCCTTCATCGGGATGTCGGTCTTCGCCAGGAAATCCTCGGCGCGTGCGCGGTCGAAGCGCGGGTGCACGCCCTGCACGAAGTCGAGCGCGTTGGCGACGCGCAGCCACTTCGGCAGCACGGCCACGTCGGCGATGAAGCAGACGTCGTGCATCAACGCGTCGCGCTCGCGCTGCGGATCGCGGCCGAGCACCCGCAGCTCGCCCTCGAAGGGCGTGAGGCCGAGGATCGCCTTCAGCGCCGTGGTCTTGCCCGCTCCGTTCAGGCCGATCAGGCCGACGATGCGCCCCGGCTCGACCCGCAGATCGACCCCGTCCAGCGCCCGCCGCCCGCCGCGATAGGTCTTCGACAGCCCTCGGGCCTCGATCACCGGCGTCGTCATCGATCCCCTCCCTGGTCCGGCCCGCCATCCATCCCGTCGTCGAAGCCGGCCGCGTCGTCCGTGGCCAGCGGCTCGCGGCGCAGCACCGCAGCCGCGCCCGCCGCAGAGGCCTGCGCCGGCGTCGCCGGCGCGGCGTGGCGCGCCGGCGGAACCTCGAGCAGCTCCTCGAGCGACAGACCGAGCCGCACGATGCTCGCGTGGACCTTCGGCCACTCGTCGTCGAGGAAGCGCTGCTTCTCGTCCTTCATCAGCGCCTGGCGGGCGCCGGCGTTGACGAACATGCCCCGGCCACGGCGCTTCTCCACCAGGTTCTCGTCGACCAGCTGCTGGTAGCCCTTGAGCACCGTCAGCGGGTTCAGCCGGAACTCGGCGGCGACGCTGCGCACCGAGGGCAGCGGATCGCCCTCGCGCAGCACGCCTTCGAGGATCATCGCCACCACCCGGTCCCGCAGCTGCCGGTAGATCGGCGAGCCCTCGTCCCACTGCGGATCCATTGGTGCGAACTCCATGGCCGGTCTGATCTGGTGTGGCCGGCTACTCCACTACTGTAGCAGGCCAGCCTTCAGCGACCCGCCGAGCGTCGAGGTGTCGATCGCCGCAGCCGCCGCGACATCCGCAGCGCTGACCCAGCGGGCCACGCGCGTCGAGTCGAAGAAGCTCCAGCTCATCGCCCAGGTCAGCGCCAGCGCGGCGAGCGCCGCCGAGACGGCCGTGGCACCCTTGACGATCGCCGAGGTCTGAATTTCCGTGTTCATGTGTCGCTCCTGCTCGTTCCGTTTCGGCCTTCCCGCACACTGCGTTCCGTGCCGTCCATGGTGTTGTATATCACTACATCACTAGTCAAGTGTCAACACTAGAGCACATCGAAACTTACAACTCGTTGAATATTAAGAAAATTTAGTTTGACCCGGGGTGTTGCGGACCTCCGTTCAACGCAGGTGTCGACCATCCCGGCATCGCTCTTCGACCCTCTAGCTGTACCGCCGGCCGCACCGGCCGAGGCGCGTCGGCCGAGCGGAAGGCGAGTTGCGGCCCCCGCGGACGGGCGTAGAGTCGGGCGCATGGCTGGCGAAGAGGACGCGGCGCTGATGCAGGCCTGGATCGGCGGCGACCTGCGCGCCTTCGAGATCCTGTATGCGCGCCACAAGGGCCCGCTGTATCGCTATCTGCTGCGCCACGCGCGCGACCGCGCACTCGCCGACGATCTGTTCCAGGACACCTGGGGCCGCCTCATTGCCGCAGGCGCACGCTACGAGCCGCGCGCGAAGTTCCAGACCTTCCTGTTCACACTGGCGCACAACCTGTTCATCGATCACTGCCGTCGCGCCAGCGTGCGCCCGGTCAGTGCCTCGAGCCTGCCGGTCACGCACACCGACGACGAGGACGATGCCGACGAACGCGGCTTCGGCATGGTGCCCGCGCCCGAGCCCACGCAGCCCGAACGGCGCGCGGAGCAGCAGGAAACGGGCGCACGGATCCGTGCGGCGCTCGACGCGCTGCCGCGCGAGCAGCGCGACGTGTTCCTGCTCTACGAAGAGACCGGCCTGTCGCTCGAGGAGATCGCGGCCGTGACCGGCGTCGGTGCCGAAACCGCGAAGAGCCGGCTGCGCTACGCGGTCGCGAAGCTGCGTGCCGCGATGGCCGATCTCGCGCCCGCTGCGCTGGAAAAAACGCCATGACGACGCCGCACGACCGCGACGATGAGTTCGAGTCCGCGCTGCGCACGCGCCGCCGGCTCGTGCCGCGATTCGACGTGGCCGACGACGCCGAGCCCTCGTCCGAGCTCGACCGCCTCGTGCTCGCGCGCGCCCGCGTTTCGCTGTACGGCGGGCCGGCATCGCCACCGCACACCGCGGCGCGCAATGCGCCGGAGCGGCACTATCGCGGCCCGCGCTGGGCCGTGCCGCTCGCGCTGGTCGCCACGGTACTGCTGTCGTTCGTGCTGGTGATGCAGCTCGACCCGGCACGCAACCAGGCCCTGACCGGCGCGCGTGAGGCGTCGCGCGCAGTGTCACCTCCGACCGGCACGGCGGCCCTCGAGGCGCAGCGACGGGCAGCGCCTGCCGGAGCCGCGCCATCGACCGTTACCGAAGCGGCCGCCGACACCGCTGGCCTGCTTCCGTCCGAGTCCGCGTCCGGATCCGCAAGCGCGCCCGCACCACTGACCGCGCCTGTAGCAGCGCCCGTGCCTCGGCCTTCCCCGTCGCCATCGGCGATGCGCGCGCGCGCCGCGCCGTCCATGGCCGCCGAGCTCAGCGCCGATGTCGTGACCGATGCGGCACGGACCGTGGCCGAGAAGCCCACTGCGAGCGCGTCTCCCATGGCTGCGGCCACTGCCGCACCGGCGAAGGCCGCTGCTCCCGCCGAGCCAGATGCCTCTGGCCGAGGCTTCGCGCCGCCCGCGCCGCCTCCCGCGCCGGCCGGAGCTGCCGCATCCGCCGAGACCCCCGCATCGGCCGAAGCCGCCATGGCCGCCACGTCGCCGCCCGGACCTTCAGCTTGGCTCACGCGCATCGAGCGCCTGCAGCAGACCGGCGAGATCGACGCGGCCCGTGCCGAGCTCGCCGCATTCCGTCGTCGTTTCCCCGGGCATCCACTGCCCGCGACGCTCGACGCGTTGCGCTGAGAAACACGTCGCGGAAGCACGCCGGCGGCACTGGATGCGTCGTGCAGCGGCTGCCAAGGTCCCTGCCCATCGACTAGAATTGCGCGCCATTTTTCGCGGAGTCTCCCCCAGATGAAGCCAGCCCTAAACGTCGCGATCACCGGCGCCGCCGGCCAGATCGGTTACGCCCTCGCCTTCCGTGTCGCCTCCGGCGCGCTGCTCGGCCCCGACCAGCCCGTCAACCTGCACCTGCTCGAGATCACGCCGGCGCTGC
>JADLDF010000232.1 GCA_020846815.1 Gammaproteobacteria bacterium
CTTCATCGGCTATGCGTTCCTGGCCGCCTATGCCTCGATCGCGCTCGCGCCGGCGGGCTTCTGGGTGGAAGCGAACGCGGGCCTGGGCGTGCCGGACATCCAGCTCGCCTATGCGCAGATCTTCGGCCAGGGGCTGTGGACCATCGGCGGCTCGATCGTCGCCTTCCTGATCGGCCAGCTCGTCGACGTCGCGGTGTTCCACCGCATCCGCCGCCTCACCGGCGATCGTCTGGTGTGGCTGCGCGCGACCGGCTCGACCGCGGTCTCGCAGCTGCTCGACAGCTTCGTCGTGCTCTACATCGCCTTCGTGCTCGGGCCGCAGCGCTGGCCGATCGCGCAGTTCCTCGCCGTCGGCACCGTCAACTACGTCTACAAGATGCTGGCCGCGATCGCGCTGATCCCGCTGCTCTACGTCGCGCGCAAGGCCATCAAGTCGTATCTCGGCGCCGACGAGGCCGCGCACCTGCGCAACGAGGCCGCGGCCTGAGAGCAGGTTGCGCGTGGGCGCGCGATTTCGGGATGAAGCTGTCGCGGTCTGCGGATGAACGAACCGCGCGCGGATCGCGCGACTCCGGGATGAAGCTGCGGCGGGTTGCGGCCGGGCGCAGCGGGCGCGCGGGGCGCGCCGCCGTTCAATGCAGCAACGCGGCGAGGCTGCGGCGCGCGGCCGCGACGCCCGCATGGTCGGGCGGCGCGAGCTCGAAGGCGCGCACCAGGTCTTCGCGTCCCTGTCCGGTGGCGTAGCGGCGGTTGCGCTGCATCGCGGCGACCAGGGCATCGAGCCCGCCCTGCAGCTCGCCCCGCAGCAGCGCGCGCGCGGCCGCGACGCGGGCCGACTGGATCGCATCCGTCTCGTCGGGCGAGGCCAGGAGCCGCGCGAAATGTGCCAGGGCGCGTACCGCCTTGACCGGCGGATCGGACTGCAGAGCGGGCGCGAGCTTCGCGACCAGCGCCTCCGCGCCCGCCCCATCGCCCGACAGCGCGAGTGCGCGGGCCAGTTCCGTCGTCAGCACGTCGTCGTCCGGTGCCGCCGCGGCCGCCTCGCGCAGCACTGTCAGGGCTTCGGCCTGTGCTCCGCGTGCCTGCAGCATGTGCGCCCGCTCGACGGGATCGTCGACCCGCGCGGGCAGGTGCGGCTTGACGAAGGCGCGCACCGCGCCGGCGGGCTGCGCGCCGACGAACTCGGCCACGACCTTGCCGTCGCGGAACAGCTTGACCGCGGGAATGCCGCGGATCTGGAACCGCTGCGCGAGCTGCGGCTCCTCATCGGTGTTGACCTTGACGACTTTGAGCTGCCCCGCGTGTTCCCGCGCGACGTCGTCGAGCACCGGGGCGAGCATGCGGCAGGGGCCGCACCACGGCGCCCAGAAGTCGACCAGGACCGGCATCTGCGCGGAGGCTTCGAGGACCTCGCGGGCGAAGGAGGTGGCATCGACGGACTGTGCAGTGCTCATGTCGGGTTTCCTGAGGCGCGGCGGGTTTCGGGCAAGCCGGTTGGCGCGAGGTGGGTTTCGGGACGCTGACTCGGAGTGGCTGTTCCTGACCACGGATGGTCCGTGGTGATCGGGTCATCGGGATCCGGGCGGCGGATTTCAAGGACCGGAGAGCTGCTCGGGCGACTCGTAAAGCACGTCCTCGACGGCGCCCGGCCGCAGGGCCCGCCAGTCGGCGGTGTCGAAGCGCATCGTGCAGATCGCGGCCGTCGCGAAACTCTCCAACCGCGTGCGCGGCGCGAGCTGCTGTGCGAGCTCGGCCAGTCCCGGGTTGTGACCGACCAGCATCAGGTGTCGCACATCGGCCGCGGTCGCGCGCACCGCTTCGAGCAGCGTCGCAGCCGCGGCGAGGTAGAGCCCGCGCTCGAGCCGGACTCGGTCCTCCGGCAATTCGAACGCGCGTGCGAACGCGGCTGCGGTCTGCCGGGTGCGTCGCGCCGTGCTGGCCCGCAGCTCCTGGGGTACGACGCCGAGCTCGAGACAGCGCTGTGCCATGCCGGCCACCTCGGCGAGGCCGCGGCGGTCGAGTGCGCGGTCGAAGTCGGCCTGGCCGGCCGCTTGGGATTCGGCGCGGCCATGTCGCACCAGCGTCAGCCGCAGACCGCGGTCCTCGCGGTTCAGGGACATCGCAGCTCGATGCGCCCGTCGCGCTCGCGCGCCTCGAACACGCGGATCGGCTCGTAGGCCGGCGGCGTCAGTGCCGCGCCCGTGCGCAGGCAGAACCGCGCGCCATGCCGCGGGCAGATCACCGCCGGGCCGCCGTCCGGATCGATCTCGGCGCCGGCGAGCGATGCGCCGTCGTGCGTGCAGCGGTCCTCGAACGCGTGCAGCCGGTCGGCCACGCGTACGATCGTCACCGGCAGGTCGTCGATCTCGGTGTCTAGGTGGCCGGCGGTTTCCAGGTCCGCGAGCGCGCCGACGTCGATCCATGTGTCCCGTGTCATCACGGACCTACATCATCCCGGTCTGCAGACGCGCGGCTTCGGACATCATCGACTGGTTCCAGGGCGGGTCGAACACCAGCTCGACGTCGACCTTGCCGACGCTCGGGATCGCCTGCACCTTCTCGCGCACGTCCTGCACCAGCACCTCGCCCATGCCGCAGCCCGGCGCGGTCAGCGTCATCTTGATCGCGACCGCGCGGCTGCCGTCCGCGTCCTCGGTGACTTCGCACTCGTAGACCAGGCCGAGCTCGACGATGTTGATCGGAATCTCCGGGTCGTAGCAGTTGCGCATCTGCTCCCAGGCGAGCCGCCGTACGTCCTCGATCGTGGCATTCGGCGGCAGCTGCGGCGGGCGTGCCGACTCCCTGCCGATCGCATCGGCATCCTCGCCCGCGATGCGGTAGAGATTGCCCTCGATGTAGATCGTGAAGCTGCCGCCGAGCGCCTGGGTGATGAACCCCGACAAACCGGCCTTCAGCGGTACCGGCGTGCCGTCGGGGACGATGACCGCGTCGACGTCGCGGTTGATGACGATGGCTTCGTTCTCGTGGCTGCGCATGGTTGCGGTGTCGGTCGGGATCACTCGGTCGAAACGGTGGCGTCGCCCCGGCCGAGCGCGGCGTCCAGCGTGTGCCAGCAGAGCGTCGCGCACTTCACGCGCGCGGGGAATTCGCGCACGCCGGTGAGTGCCGCGAGCTTGCCGAGCCCGGGCGGCGCGACGTAGTCGTGCTCGGTCAGCGCATGCTGCATGGTGTCGCGCAGCTGCGCGATCTCGGCGATGTCCTTGCCCTTGACGGCCTCGGTCATCAGCGAGGCCGAGGCCGTCGAGATCGCGCAGCCCTTGCCCTCGAAGCGGATGTCCTCGACGCGATCGCCGGCGAGGCGCACGGTGACGGTGAGGCGGTCGCCGCACAGCGGGTTGTGGCCTTCGGCGCGCGCATCCGCCGGCTCCAGCGCGCCGAAGTTCCGCGGCCGCTTGTTGTGGTCGAGGATGACGTCGCGGTAGAGGTCCTTCAGATCCATCAGCCGAACACCTCGCGCGCATGGCCGAGTGCGGCGACGAGCTGCTCGACGTCCGCCGCGTCGCTGTAGCAGCCGAAGGAGGCCCGCGCCGTCGCCGCCACGTCGAAGAACTCCATGACCGGCATCGCGCAGTGGTGGCCGGCGCGCACCGCGACGCCCTCGGCGTCGAGGATCGTGCCGAGGTCGTGCGGATGCACGCCCTCCAGCGTGAAGGAGATCACCGCCGCTTTGTGCGCCGCCTGACCGACGATCGCGAGACCGGGAATGCGCTCGAGCGCCGCCGTCGCGCGCCGCAGCAGCGCCTGCTCGTGCGCATGCACGCGCTCGATGCCGAGGCCTTCGAGGTAGTCGATCGCGGCCGCGAGGCCGATGGCACCGGAGATGTTGGGCGTGCCGGCCTCGAACTTGTAGGGCAGGGCGTTGTAGGTCGTGCGCTCGAACGAGACCGTGAGGATCATGTCGCCGCCGCCCTGCCACGGAGGCATTTCGCGCAGCACCGCCTCGCGTCCCCAGAGCACGCCGATGCCGGTCGGCCCATAGAGCTTGTGACCGGAAAAGGCGAGGAAATCGCAGTCGAGCGCACGCACGTCGATCTTCTGGTGCGGCACGGCCTGTGCCGCGTCGACCAGCACCAGGGCACCGACCCGGCGCGCCGCCGCAATGATCTCGGCCGCGGGCAGCACCGTGCCGAGCGCGTTCGAGACGGCGGTGAAGGCCACCAGGCGCGTGCGGGGCGAGAGCAGCGCGCGGAACGCATCGAGGCGCAGCTCGCCGCGCCGGTCGATCGGCGCCACTTTCAGCGTCGCACCGGTCTGTTGGCAGACCATCTGCCAGGGTACGATGTTCGCGTGGTGCTCTAGCCAGGTGATCAGGATCTCGTCGCCCGGCCCGAGCCGGCTGCGCGCCCAGGACTGCGCCACGAGGTTGATCGCCTCGGTGGTGCCGCGGGTGAAGATCACTTCGCGCTCGCTGGCGGCGTTCAGGAAGCGCTGCACGCGTGCGCGCGCGCCCTCGAAGGCATCGGTGGCCTTCTGGCTGAGCTCGTAGACGCCGCGGTGCACGTTGGCGTGGCTGCTGCGCTCGTAACGGTCGACGGCCTCGATGACCGGCAGCGGACGCTGCGCCGAGGCCGCGGTGTCGAGGAAGGCCAGCCGCTTGCCGTGCACCGTGGTCGCGAGCACCGGGAAATCGGCGCGGACGCGCGCGACGTCGTAGCCGGCGGATGGCGCGAGGTGCGCGGCTGCGGCGCTCATCGCAGCTCTCCGGCGTCGACCACGGCGTGCAGCTGCGCGGCCAGCGCATCCTCGACCTGGCGCCGCAGCGCCGGCACGGCGATCCGCGACACCACATCCTCGACGAAGGCCCACTTCAGCAGCGCGTCGGCGGTTTCGGGGTCGATGCCGCGCGACAGCAGGTAGAAACGCATCTGCTCGTCGAGCTTGCCGACCGTGGCGCCGTGACTGGCCCGCACCTCGTCGACGTAGATCTCGAGCTGCGGCCGCACGTCGGCCTCGGCCTCGGCGCCGGCCAGCAGCGCCTTCAGCGACTGGTCGGATGCCGCACCGGCGGCACCGTCGCGGACGATCATGTGGCCGTTGAAGGCGACGCGCGAGCGCCCGGCGGCGATGCCGCGGAACGCCTGCCGCGTGCGCGCGCCGCGGCCGACGTGCTCGACGCGTACGAAGGCATCGTTGACCTGGGTACGGTCGCCGAGCGACACCGCGTCCCAGCGCAGCGATGCGTCGCGGCCGCGCAGCTCCAGCAGCGCGGTCGAGCGGGCCGACTGCGCGCCGACGGCGACCACGAGGAATTCGCACTCGGCGCCGTCGAGTGCCCGCAGTGTCAGGGTCTCGAAATGCCGCGCCCGCGGCCCGAGCTGCTGCAGCCGCGTGTGACGCAGGCGGGCCTGCGCGCCGACATCGATGCGCAGGTCGGAATTGCTGAAGGTCGCGGCTTCGCCGGCACCGAGGTGCCGCTCGACGAGATCGAGCCGGGCGGCCTCGCCGACCTGCAACCGCAGCGCCGGGTGACTGGCGGCCCGGGCGGCGTCGGTGGTCGCGACGAACACGAGCTCGAGGGCCGTCTCGCTGCCGCGGGGCAGGTCGATCGACAGGACCTGCGCAGCGAGCGCGGCGTTCAGCTGCGCGAAGCGCAGGTCGACCGCGGCCGCGTCGGCACCGGTGCCTGCGCCCGTGGCTCCCGGCATGCGCGCCGGCGTCGCTGGCGTCGCCATCGTGTCGTGGTGGCCATGCTCTAGAGCCACAGCCGACAGGGTGTCATCGCCCTCGAGCCGCGTCAGCACCGCCGGCAGCGGCGCGGACGACAGCTCGGTGCTGAGGCAGCCATCGACGACGACGAGGCGCGCGTAGCCCTCGAGCGGCGCGGGCAGGGCCGCCGCGGCGAGCTGCAGCGCCTCGGGGGCGATGGCCGCGGCCGGCGAGAACACCTGCCGGTCGAGCGAGCGCAGGTTGGCGTAGCGCCAGTTCTCGTCGCGGCCGGTCGGCAGGCCGGCCGCGAGCGCGGCCTTCAGCAGGGCCCGGCGCGCCGGCGCGAGGCCGGCATCGGTCGCGAGCTCTTCGAGCCGGCGGGGAGCAGCGGAAGCGGTCTGCATGGCAGGGGTCGCGCGAGGCGGGCGCCTCAGGCGGCCGCCCCCGTGATCCAGTCGTAGCCGCGGCGCTCCAGCTCGAGCGCCAGCTCGCGGTCGCCGCTGCGGGCGATGCGGCCGCGGGCCAGCACATGCACGCGATCCGGCACGATGTGCTCGAGCAGCCGCTGGTAGTGCGTGACCAGCACGATCGCCCGCTCGGGCGAGCGCAGCGTGTTGACGCCGCGAGCGACCACCTTGAGCGCATCGATGTCGAGACCCGAGTCGGTTTCGTCGAGCAGCGCCAGCGTCGGTTCGAGCACCAGCATCTGCAGGATCTCGTTGCGCTTCTTCTCGCCGCCGGAAAAGCCCTCGTTGACGCCGCGCGACAGGAAGGCCTCGTCCATCTGCATGAGCTTCATCTTCTCGCGCACCAGCGCGAGGAACTCGAAGGCATCGACCTCCGGCTTGCCCTGCTGCTTGCGCACGGCGTTCAGCGCGGCCTTGAGCAGGTAGACGTTGTTCACGCCCGGGATCTCGACCGGATACTGGAAACCGAGGAACAGGCCGGCACGTGCACGCTCCTCCGGCGCGAGCGCCAGCAGGTCCTGGCCGCGGTAAGTGACGCTGCCGGAGGTGATCTCGTAGCCCGGGCGGCCCGCGAGCACGTAGGCGAGGGTGCTCTTGCCGGAGCCGTTGGGCCCCATGATCGCATGCACCTCGCCGGCGCCGACCTCGAGCGTCAGCCCCTGCAGCACGTCGCGCCCACCGACCTTCGCATGCAGGTCGCGGATCGACAGGATGGGCGCGCTCATCCCACGGCTCCTTCGAGGCTGACGGCCAGCAGGTTCTGTGCCTCGACCGCGAACTCCATCGGCAGCTCCTTGAAAACGCTCTTGCAGAATCCGCTGACGATCATGTTGATCGCATCCTCCTCGCTGATGCCCCGCTGCAGGCAGTAGAACAACTGGTCCTCGCTGATCTTGGACGTCGAGGCCTCGTGTTCCACGGTCGCCGTCGGGTTCTTGACCTCGACGTAGGGGAAGGTGTGCGCGCCGCATTTCGGGCCCATGAGCAGGCTGTCGCACTGGGTGAAGTTCCGCGCGCCGTGCGCGCCGGGCAGGATCTTGACCAGGCCGCGGTAGGCGTTCTGGCCGCGCCCGGCGGAGATGCCCTTGGAGACGATGGTGCTGCGCGTGTTCGCGCCAATGTGGATCATCTTGGTACCGGTGTCGGCCTGCTGCAGGTTCGTGGCAGTGGCCACCGAATAGAATTCGCCGATCGAGCCCTCGCCGCGCAGCACGCAGCTCGGGTACTTCCAGGTGATGGCCGAGCCGGTCTCGACCTGCGTCCAGGAGATCCGCGAATTGCGGCCGCGGCAGTCGCCGCGC
>JADLDF010000233.1 GCA_020846815.1 Gammaproteobacteria bacterium
ACGTGATCGCGATCATCGGCGTCGAGACCTTCTACGGCCGCATCAAGGGCTCGTGGCGCGTGCTCGACGCGCTGATGACGCTCGGCTTCGAGTACCCGCCGCGCGGCGCGTTCTTCCGTTCCGAGCTCGAACAGTTCCTGCTGCTGGCGCGCGAGGAGAAGGTCGATCCGCTGGCGGCGCTCGGCTCCTATGCGGGCGCGATGGGCGCGCCGCAGTTCATTCCCTCGAGCTACCGCCGCTTCGCGGTCGACGGCGGCGAGGACGGCAGCCGCAACCTGTTCGCCGACTGGGACGACATCGTCGCGAGCGTCGCCAACTACTTCAAGGTGCACGGCTGGCAGGCTGGGGCGCCGGTGCTGGTCGAGGCGCAGGCCGATCCGTCGGTCATGGCGACGCTCGATCCGCGCAACCTGCAGCTCGACGACACAGTCGCCGGCCTGCGCGACCGTGGCATCGCCTTCGAAGCGCCGGTCCCGCCCGAAACGGCGGCGATCCTGCTCCCGGCGGAGCTGCAGGACCGCCCCAACGTCCGCGTCGGCTTCGGCAACTTCCACGTGATCACGCGCTACAACCGCAGCATCCGCTATGCCATGGCCGTGCACGACCTGGCACAGGCGATCAGCGCGCGGGCCACCGCTCCCGAGAGCTGATGTCGCGCGCGGCTCGCTGGACGCTCGCGCTGACGACGGCGCTGCTCGCGGCCTGCGGCACGCTGCCGCAGGCGCGCGCACCGGCTCCGGTGCCCGTCCCGGTACCATCGCCGCCGGCGGCGCCGCCGCCACCGCGCGATCTCGCCGCGATTCCCGACGCCGTGCCGCGCGCGGAGCCACGCAGCCGCTACGGCAACCCATCCTCCTACGTCGTGTTCGGCCGCCGCTACTACCTGCTCGCCTCGGCCGAAGGCCACGTCGAGCGCGGCACGGCCTCGTGGTATGGCCCCGGCTTCCATGCCGCACGCACGTCGAGCGGCGAGCCCTACGACATGTACGCGATGACCGCGGCGCACAAGACGCTGCCGATCCCCGCCTACGCCCGCGTCACCAATCTGCGCAACGGCCGCTCGGTCATCGTGCGGATCAACGACCGCGGACCGTTCGTCGGCGGCCGGATCATCGACCTCTCGTATACCGCGGCCTGGAAGCTCGACATGCTGCGCACCGGCACCGCGCCGGTCGAGGTGCGCGTACTGTCGCCAGGCGCCGACGTCCCGCCGACCCTGACCGCTGCGACCGGCGCGCCTGCGCCGACGACACCACCCACAGCCGCATCCACGCCCGCGAACGCCGCACTGCAGCCGCCTGCCAGAGCAACGGCGTCGCCCACCACCGCACCGCCCACCGCCGCACTACCCACCGTCACACCGACCACGCCGTCCACCGTAGCACCCGCGGCGACGCCTACGACGTCCACGATGGCGGCGAACGCGGTGACGGCAGAGGCTGCGCCAGCCGCCGTGTCGGCCGGTTCGCCGCTGCCTCCGCTCGCGGCCACGGCCGGCAACGCCGCTGCCATCGCCGCCGCCGCGGTGCCGGCCACGATGCTGCAGGTCGGCGCGTTCTTCGGCGAAGGCAACGCACGCACCCTGGTCGCGCGGCTCGCGGCGGCCGGCATCGGCAATGCGATCGTCAGGCCCACGCGGTCGGGCTCGCGCACGATCTGGCAGGTGCGGGTCGGCCCGCTCGAGGGCGCGCTCGAGGTCGACGACATGCGCGAGCGCCTGCGCCTCGCCGGCATCACCGACGCCCACCGCGCACTCGATTGAGCGACGCGGGCCGCGGGCCTGCCGCTACAATACGCGCCGTTCACCACCCCGATCCCGGAGTCACGCCCGAATGCGTTCCTCGCGCAGCCTGCTCGCCCCCTGCTCCCTGCTGATCGCCGGTGCCCTCGCACCGCTGGCCGCCCTCGCCGCCGCCGTGCCCATCCCGAAGCCGCCGACGGTCGATGCGCGCGCCTACATCCTCGTCGACTACGCGACCGGCCGGCAGCTCGCGGCGCTGAACCCGGACCAGCGCATGGAGCCGGCGAGCATCGTCAAGGTCATGACGGCCTACGGCGTGTTCCGTGCGATCGCCGAAAAGCGCCTCGCACTCGACGAGCCGGTGATCATCAGCGAGCACGCCTGGCGCTCCGAGGGCTCGCGCACTTTCGTGCAGGTCGGCACCACGGTGCCGGCCGAGGTGCTGCTGAAGGGCATGATCGTGCAGTCGGGCAACGACGCGACCATCGCGCTCGCCGAGAAGGTGGGCGGCACCGAGGACGGCTTCGCGCAGATCATGAACACCTACGCGAAGCAGCTCGGCATGAAATCCACGAGCTTCACGAACAGCACGGGGCTGCCCGACCCCAACCTCTACACCACGGCGCGCGACATCGCGACGCTCGGTCGTGCGGTCATCCGCGAGCATCCCGACTACTACAAGTGGTACTCGATCCGCGAATTCGTCTGGAACGGCATCAAGCAGCAGAACCGCAACGGGCTGCTGGGCCGCGACCCGAGCGTCGACGGCATCAAGACCGGCCACACCGAGAGCGCCGGCTACAACCTCGTCACCTCGGCGAACCGCAAGGGCATGCGCCTGATCAGCGTCGTGCTCGGCTCGCACTCCATGAAGGCGCGCGAGGACGCGAGCGCTGCGCTGCTGAACTACGGCTACACCTTCTTCGAGACCGTCAAGGTCCGCGGCAAGGGCGAGACGGTGCTGCAACCGCGCGTCTACAAGGGCGCCGCGGAGTCGGTCGCGGCCGTGCCGGCACGCGACGTCGTCGTCACCGTGGGCCGCGGCGCGGGCGATTCGCTCAAGACCACGGCGACGGTCAAGGAGCCGCTGGTCGCGCCGCTCGCGGCCAACCAGGCGATCGGCGAGCTGGTCGTGACCGACGGCACCGAGGTCGTCGCCAAGGTGCCGCTCTATCCGCAGC
>JADLDF010000234.1 GCA_020846815.1 Gammaproteobacteria bacterium
CGACGCTGACGCCCTGGCCGCCCGCGGCCAGCGCCTTGCGGTAGAAGGCGTTCGAGGCCTCGGCGGTCGAAAAGCCGGCGTACTGGCGGATGGTCCAGGGGCGGACCGCGTACATGGTGGCCTGGGGCCCGCGGATGAAGGGCGCGAAACCCGGCAGCGTGTCGGCGTACGGCAGGCCCTGCAGATCGGCCGCGGTGTACAGCGGCTTGACGGTCAGGCCCTCTGGGGTGATCCAGTCCAGCGCCTTCAGGTCGCCACCGGGAGCGGACTTGGCCGCCGCGGTTTCCCAGCGGGGAATATCCTTTGAATTCAGAAACTTGTCTTCAGACATGACCATCTCACCGGAGTCGAACGGCCATTATCGCATGGCCGCCGGCCGGGCGGCCCGGACGGCGATCCCATCCCGGGTGGCGCACTATTTTCTGGTCTGCTCGCCAATCTCGCCCTGCTCGGCGAGCACCGCGATCAGCTGGTCGGGATCGACCGGCTTGGTCAGGTGCAAGTCGAAGCCCGCCTCGCGGGTGCGCCGGCGGTCCTCGTTCTGGCCCCAGCCGGTCAAGGCGATCAGGCGCACGCCGCTGCCCCAGGGCTGGCGGCGGATCCAGCGAGCGACGTCGTAGCCGCTGGTCTGCGGCATGCCGAGATCGAGCACGATCACGTCCGGGCGCGCGGTCTCGGCGAGCGCCATCGCGCTCGCGCCGTCATAGGCGACCTGTACCGCATGGCCGGACAGCCGCAGCATCGCACCCAGGCTGTCCGCCGCATCGCGATTGTCGTCGACGACCAGCAGCCGCCGGCGCCCGGTGCCGAACAGCGGCACGACGTTCAGCGGCAGCCCCGTCTGCGGCGGCGCCAGCGGCAGGTAGACGATGAACTCGGCGCCCTGACCGAGCCCGGCGCTGTCGACTTCGATGCGCCCGCCGTGCAGCTCGACGAGGCGCCGGACGATTGCGAGGCCGATGCCGAGGCCGCTGCGGGTGCCGTCGCCGGGACGGCGCACCTGCGAGAAGATCTCGAACACGCGCTCGCGCATCTCCGGCGCGATGCCGATGCCGCTGTCGCGCACCCGCAGCAGCGCTTCGTCCTGCTGCCGCTGCTCGACCGAGACCTCGATGCGGCCGCCCGGATCGGTGTACTTGGCGGCGTTCTGCAGCAGGTTCGAGACGACCTGCGACAGCCGCGTACGGTCAGCCTCGACCCAGACGGGCTTGCCCGGCAGCGACAGCACCAGACGGTGCTGCACGGCGTCGATCAGCGGCCGCGCCACCTCGACCGAATCCTCGACCGCCTGGCGCAGGTCGATGGGCTCGCGCCGCAGCTCGATGACGTTGCGGGTGATGCGGCTGACGTCGAGCAGGTCGTCGAGCAATCGCGCCATCTGCGTCGACTGGCGTTCGATGGTGTCGCGCACCTGGGCGATCACGCCCGGGGCTGCTTCCGGCCGCAGCAGCCGCGCCGAGTAGCGGATCGGCGCCAGTGGATTGCGCAGCTCGTGGGCCAGAGTCGCGAGGAACTCGTCCTTGCGGCGATCGGCCTGCTCGAGCGCGGCCTGCACGCGCTTGAAGCTCGTGACGTCGACGTGGGCGCCGATGACACCGCGCACCTGGCCGCGCGCATCGAACAGTGGCGCAGCGCTGCTCATGAGGTGCAGCACCTCGCCATCGTCGAACACCACGTCGAATTCGGCGTTGCGCACCTCGCAGCCGCCGATTGCCGCGAGCCGCATCGGCAGCTCGTCGCGCGTGAGCTCGCGTCCGTCGCGCAGGCAGCGGTAAGGCGTCTTCCGCCGCGCGACCGGCAGCCGCGTCACGTCCGCGCCCGCAACCAGGCCCGCGACCGCGCCCACCCCGGCCGCGTCCTGCTGTTGCGGCTCGCCGAAGGCGCCACCGTGCTGCTCCACGTGCAGCATCGCCGCCAGCCGCGGGCTGAGCGTGATGTGCTCGGCGCGCGGGTCGTGCGCGACGGCGACGCCGACCGGGATCAGGTCGAGCATGGTCTGCAATTCCACGCGCCGCCGCTCGAGCTCGAGCTCGGCCTGCTTGCGCGCGGTGATGTCGAAGACCACACCGATCGACTGGTGCGCGGAGCCCTGCTCGCCGTCGCGCAGATAGCGGCCATAGAGCGCGAGCCAGCGCTCCGTGCCGTCGTCGGCGCGCCGGATGCGCCGCTCGAGATCGAACGGCGCGACGTTGCGATGCGCCTCGTCGAGGGCGGCCTGGACGCGCGGCAGGTCTTCCGGATGCACGCGCTCGCGCCACAGCGCGTCGCTCGGCGACGGCGGCGACTGCGGATCGTAGCCTAGCAGCCGCAGGTGCGCGTCGTCCCAGACCACGCGGCCGGTGCGCGTATCGGAGAACCAGGTGCCCATGCGCGCGCCTTCCATCGCCAGGCGCAGCCGCTCTTCGCTGTCGCGCAGCCGCAGCTCGCCGGCGATCTGTCCGCCGACGTCCTCGACCAGGATCACGATGCCCTGCACCCGGCCGTCGACGACGTGCGGCACGTAGGTCGCGGCGACGTCGCGCGAGCCGAGGCCGCCATAGTCGAGGCGGGAGCGGAACTGCACGGTCTCGCCGGCGAACGCGCGGTCGAGGTGCGGCCGGATGCCGGCATAGGCGGCCGGGCCGACGACTTCCTCGATGGTGCGCCCCGCGACTGCCTCCGGCGGGTTGCCGAACCAGGTCTCGTAGGCCCGGTTGTTGAAGCGGTAGCGGCGATCCGGCGTCGCGTAGCCGATCAGCACCGGCAGCGAGTCGGTGATGATCCGCAGCTGTGCCTCGGTCTCCGCCTGCGCCTGGCGCGCCGCACGCATCGGCGTCACGTCGACCGCGGCGCCGGAGAGATGGGTCGCGTGGCCGTCGTCGTCGCGATGTACGTGGATGTAGGAGTTGATCCAGCGCATCGACCCGTCGGGCTGGGGCACGCGCACCTCGTACTCGTAGCGGCTCTCGCCCGTGTCGATCGCGCGCTGCAGGCGCTCGAGCATGCCGGCCCGGTCGTCCGCGTGGACCTTCGCCAGCCAGACGTCCCGCGCCAGCCGGCCATCGGCCGACGGCGGAGTCCGGCCGTCGAGCCGCAGAGGCTGGCCCGAGGCCCGCAGCGCGCCGCTCTCGAGGTCGACGGTCCAGAGCCGGATGCCGACGTCGGCCTGCAGCTGCTCGAGGCGCGCGAGTACCTGGCGTGCCGCGACACGCGAGCGTTGCAGCTGGTGCGTGATCGCGACGATGACCAGGCCGCCGGCGACGAAGATGGCGAGGGTCAGCGGCTCGGTCGCGAACAGCTGCCACTGTGGCCCGAAGAACATCGCGCCGAGGGTCAGCACGAACAGCACCGTCAGCACCAGCGTCAGCAGACCCGGGCCGACGCCGCCGAGCGCGGCGGCGACGATGACGGCGAGATAGAACGGCGAAAACGGTGCGGCGGCGCCCCCGGTGATGCGGTGCACCGCCGCGCTGAACAGGGCCGCCGCCGGAACCGCGAGCACGGCCAGCCACCAGCGCGCCGGCGAATCGAGCGGGCGCAGATGGGCGGGCGTGATGGCGTCGAGGAACCTCTGCACCGGACCGCGTCTCCGACGGACCGCAAGCGATCCGCCGGATCTTAGCTCAGCGGTAGATCAGAATGTCCTCACGGCGTTGCAGCCAGTCGCGCTCGTCCGCCAGCGTCCGCGCATCGAGGTCGGCGGCGGTGGCGCTTGGGTCGTCGACCCACTCGCGCAGCAGCGGGCTGCCGTTGATGAGGTCGATGGCCAGCCGGTCGCGCTCGTATTCGTAGTGAAAGTCGCGCCACAG
>JADLDF010000235.1 GCA_020846815.1 Gammaproteobacteria bacterium
CGCGGCCGCATCGTCGCCGACCAGACGCCGCAGCAGCTCGCGGCGCGCTCGCGCTACCACAATGCCGTGTCGTTCCGCGTCGACGACGAGGCGCAGGCGGCGCGCATCCGCGCGGCGCTGGAAGGTCTCGCGGAAATCGCCGCCGTGGAATACGAGCCGCGCGCTGCGCGGGTGACCGCGCTGCCGCAGGGCGGCGCCGCGATCCTCGCGCCCGTGCAGTCGGTCGCGGCGCGCGAGGGCGCCAGCCTGCGCGAGCTGCAGCTCGAGGCCGGCCGGCTCGACGAAGTGTTCCGCACGATCACCGCCTGAGGCGGGCCTCAGGAAACGGAGCTCCCCGTGCGCATCATCGGCATCCTGTTCCGGCGCGAGCTCGCGAGCTACTTCGCGACGCCGCTCGCCTACGTGTTCATCCTGATCTTCCTGGTGCTGGCCTCGGCCTTCACTTTCTATCTCGGCGGTTTCTACGAGCGCGGCCAGGCGGACCTCGCGCCGTTCTTCAACTTCCTGCCCTGGCTCTACCTGTTCCTGATCCCGGCGATTTCCATGCGCCTCTGGGCCGAGGAACGGCGCAGCGGCAGCATCGAGCTGCTGCTGACCCAGCCGATCACGCTCTGGCAGGCCGTGCTCGGCAAGTTCCTCGCCGCCTGGGCGTTCGCGGGCATCGCACTGGCGCTGACCTTCCCGCTGTGGATCACGGTCGCCTACCTCGGCGCGCCCGACCATGGCGCCATCGTCACGGGCTATCTGGGCGCGCTGCTGATGGCGGGCGGCTTCCTCGCGATCGGCTCCTGCATGTCGGCGCTGACGCGCAACCAGGTCATCGCCTTCATCCTCGGCGTCGTCGCCTGCTTCGTGTTCCTGCTCGCGGGCTTTCCGCTGGTGCTCGACGCGTTCCGTGCCTGGGCGCCGCAGGGGCTGGTCGAGGCGATCGCCTCGCTGTCCTTCCTGACCCACTTCGAGGCCCTGTCGAAGGGCGTGATCGACCTGCGCGACGTGCTCTATTTCGGCATGACCATCGCGTTCTTCCTCGTGGTGACGAGCGTCGTGCTCGACGCCCGCAAGGCCGAGTGAGCACGCGAGGGCAGGCCATGGCGATGAAGCGATCCACACTCGGTGCCGGCGCGGTCGTGCTGCTCGGCGTGCTGTTCGTCGCGCTGACCGTGCTGTCGGCGAAGCTGCTGCGCGGCGCGCGTCTCGACCTCACCGAGAACCGGCTCTACACCCTCGCGCCGGGCACGGCGCGCATCGTCGGCAACCTCGCCGAACCGGTGAACCTGTATTTCTTCTTCTCCGCCGAGGGCTCGACGACCTACCCGGCGCTGCGCACCTACGGCACACGGGTGCGCGAGTTCCTGCAGGAGCTCGTCTCGCGCTCCGGCGGCAAGCTGCGCCTGACGGTCATCGATCCGCAGCCGTTCTCCGAAGAGGAGGATCGCGCCGCCGAGCTCGGCGTGCGCGCCGTGCCGCTCGGCGGCGAGGGCAAGTCGTTCTACTTCGGCCTCGGCGCGACCAATTCCACCGACGGGCGCGCCGCGATCGACTTCTTCGATCCGGCCAAGGAGTCTTTCCTCGAATACGACGTCGCGAAGCTGATCCACCAGCTCTCGACGCCGCGCAAGCCGGTCGTCGCCTGGCTGTCGTCGCTGCCGATGAGCGGCGGCTTCGACCCGACGAGCGGCCAGGCGAGCGAGCCGTGGCTGGTGCTCGGCCAGGCCGAGCAGCTGTTCGACGTGCGGCCGCTGCAGATGGATGCCAAGGCGATCGGCGCGGACGTCGACGTGCTCGCCGTCGTACACCCGAAGGGCCTTTCCCCCGCCACCCAGTACGCCATCGACCAGTTTGCGCTGCGCGGCGGCCACGTGCTGATGTTCGTCGACCCGCTGGCCGAATCCGATCCGTCGGACGCGGAACCGGGCAATCCGCTGGCCGCGCTCGGCGCCGATCGTGCTTCCGACCCAGGTCGGCTGCTGGCTGCCTGGGGCGTGGCATTCGACCGCGGCCAGGTCATCGGCGACCTCGAGCGCGGCCTGGTCGTGAGCATGCGCCCCGGCGAGCCACCGACCCGGCACATCGGCATCCTGGGGCTCGACGCGAGCTCGCTGAACGACGGCGACGTCATCACCGCGACATTGACGTCGGTGAATCTCGCTTCGGCGGGTTTCCTCGCGCCCCAGAAGGATGCGGCCACGAAGTTCGAGCCGCTGCTCAGCACCAGTACCCAGGCGGCGCCGCTGCCGGCATCGCGCTTCCAGATGCTCATGGACCCGGCGACGCTGCGTGAGGGCTTCCGGCCGACCGGCCAGCGCTACACGCTCGCGGCCCGCGTCACCGGCAATGTCCGCAGCGCCTTTCCGGACGGCCCGCCGGCAGGCGCCGAGGGCGGCACCGAGACGCACCTCGCGGCCTCGCGCAAGCCGCTGAACCTCGTGATCGTCGCCGACAGCGACCTGCTCTCGGACTTCCTCTGGGTGCGACAGCAGAACCTCTTCGGGCAACGCGTCGCCCAGGCCTGGGCGAACAACGGCGACCTCGTCTGGAACGCGCTCGACAACCTCGCGGGCAGCAACGATCTGATCAGCATCCGTGGACGCGCGACCTTCACTCGCCCGTTCGACCGCGTCGATGCGCTGCGCCTCTCGGCCGAGGATCGTTTCCGCGCCAAGGAGCAGGAACTCGAGCAGCAACTGCAGGACACGGAGCAGAAGCTCGCCGCGCTCGAGACCGGCCGCAACGAGTCGTCCGAGATGCTGCTGACGCCCGAACAGGAACAGGAGCTCGAACGCTTCCAGCGCGAGAAGCTGCGCATCCGCAAGGAGTTGCGCGACGTGCGCCTGCAGCTCGACCAGGACATCCGCGAGCTCGGCAACCGGCTCAGGTTCACCAACATCGTGGTCGTGCCGCTGATCTTCGCCGGCCTCACGCTGCTGGTCGCGGTCTGGCGACGCCGCCGGCAGGCCGCGATCGCGATGCTGCAACGCGACCGGGAGCGGCTGCCCGGCGCGGGCGGCCAGGCCGGCACATGACACCGCCGCGTCTGGCCCTGCTGGCGCTCGCCGCCCTCGCCGCCACCGGCGGTGCGCTCTGGCTGTCCTCGCAGCGGCATCTCGAACGCGCCGTGGGCGTCGGCGAGCCGGTGCTGCCGCAGCTGCGAGCAGCGATAAACGACGTCGCGCAGCTGCGGCTGTCGCGCGGCGACGGCGCGCTCGTGACGCTGCGCCGCGGCGAGCAGGGCTGGAACGTCGTCGAGCGCGGCTGGAACGCCGACGCCGGCAAGGTCCGCAAGCTGCTGCTCGATCTGTCCGCACTCGCGATCGTCGAGGAAAAGACCCACGATCCCGCGCGCTATCCCGTGCTCGGCGTCGAGGATGTCGCCGGCCCGACGGCTGCCGGTACGCGCCTCGACGTGAAGACTGCGCGGGGCGCGATCCACTCGCTGATCGTCGGCAAGACCTCGGGTGCACGCGAGAGCTACGTGCGTGCCGTCGGTGCGGCGCCGAGCTACCTCGCGAGCCCCCAGATCGCGGTCGAGACGGTCCCGGCACGCTGGCTCGACACCGCGCTGCTCGACGTCGCCGCCGCGGAGGTGCGCGCCGTGACCGTGCAGCCGCGTGGCCGGCCCGCCCGCACTTTCGAGGGGCCGCAACTCACACCCGAGCTCGCCGGCGCCCTCGCCGGCCTCACGCTCGAGGATGTCCGCGTCCGCGCGCTCGAGTCCTCCGGTGGCCCGCCGGCCGCGCCCGCCGCCGCACGCCTGAGCTATGTCACCTGGGACGGGCTGACGCTCGAGCTCGAGGGGCGCGAGGACGGCGCGCGACGCTGGATCAGCGTGGCTGCGGCCTTCGATGCCGCCGCAGCACGCCCGCGGCCGACACCGCCATCCGCTGCGGCAACACCCGACGCTGCTGCCATCGCCGCGGCAACACCCGATGCCACCTCGCCCGTGGCAGCCGATGTGGCGACGTCGGCTGCGGCCGCGCCCGAAGCCGGCGCCCTCTCCGACACAGGCCGCGGCGCTGCCAACACCGATCCGAAGGCAAGAGCTGCGGCGATCGCGCAGCGCACCGCGGGCCGCGAGTTCGAGATTCCCGCCTACCGCTACGCCACGCTGTTCGGCGGCGACGCCCCCGCGGCTTCGGCTGCGCCTCGGCCGGCCGACTAGCTAGCGCGTCCGCGCGATCAGCGTCAGCGCAGCCATCGCCAGCAACGCGGTCGGGATCCAGGCGAGCACGACCGGATCGAGGTCGAAAACGATCGCGCCGCTCTCGAGCATGCGCTGCAGCAGGAAGAAGCCGATGCCGATCAGCAGGCCCGCCGTCGTGCGCGCGCCGCCGCCGGAGGAACGCAGCGAGCCGAACACGAAGGGCACGGCCACCAGCACTCCGAACAGCACGGCCACGGTGCGCGCGATCCGCGACCAGAATGCGAACAGCGTCGGACGGGCATCGAGCTCGTTCGCCTGCAGGTGCCCGATCAGCCGCCACAGCGTCGCCGAGGGCAGCTGGCTCGGCGACGTGGCTGCGATGCCGACGAACTCGGCGCTGACATTGGACTGCAGCGCGCGCGTCGGCTCGCGCCGCGCAGCCACCGTATCGCCGTCGAAACGCGACTCCGCATACTGCGCCAGGCGCCAGCCGCCGGCCGGGTCGGCGGTCGCGGAGGCGGCCCGGCCCACGGCGCGCAGGCGATGCTCCGCATCGAGCTCGAACACCATCATGCCGCCGAATTCGGTGTCGCCCGACTGGCGCTCGACATTGACCAGCAGGTCGCCGTCGCGCACCCAGGCGCCGCCGCGCCCCGCGAAGCTGACGTTGTCGAACTTGCCGAAGGCCTTCTGCTGCCGCGCGAGCTGCTGCATCGGCGGCGCCAGTACCTCGCCGAGTACCGCCCCGAAGGCGGCGAGCACCAGTCCCGCGACCAGCGCCGCGCGTGCGATCCGCCAGACCGAGAGGCCGGCTGCACGCATCACGGTGATCTCACTGCCGCGGGCCAGTGCGCCGAGCCCGATCAGACTGCCGATCAGCGCACTGATCGGCAGCAGTTCCCAGGCCTGCTGCGGCAGATTCAACAGTACGAAACCGAAAGCATCCACGGCCGTGTAGCGTCCGACGCCGATGTCGTCCTGCTGGCCGATGAACAGGAACAGCCCGCCGAGCGTCAGGAACACCACCATGACCAGCAGCACGGCACCTAGGATCGAGCGCAGCAGGTAGCGATCGAGCGTCGTCATGCCGCCACCGCCGCGTCGCGATGCCGCAGGCGCGCCCGCCAGCCGGGCACGACGATGACCAGCAGCGCCAGGGCCACGACCACCGCGTGCACCCACCACAGGCCGAGCGCCTCGGGCAGCGTGCCGCGCTCGATCCAGACCTTGGCGGCGGACGCGAGACTGACGTAGACGAAGTAGATCACGACCGCGACCCAGACCCGCGAATAGCGCCCCTGGCGCGGCCGCAGACGCGACAGCGGCACGGCCAGCAGCGTCAGCGCCACGGCCATGACCGGCAGCGCGATGCGCCAGTGCAGCTCGGCCCGCTCCTCGAGGTCGACGGAAGCGAGCAGCGCCCGGGTCGGCCGCGCCTGGAGCGCGGTCTGCGCGGCACCGGCCGCAGGCAGCCGGACCGGAATCACGTTCTCGGCGAAGCGCACGATTCGGAACTGTGCGCTGCCCGGAACGCCCTCGTAGCGCTCGCCGTCGTAGAGCGTCATGGTGTGCAGCGAGCCATCGGCCGAGATCGCATGGCGGGCGCGCCGCGCGACCGCGATCTCGTAGCGATTGCGGTGGTTGCGCTTGACGAAGACCCGCTCGAGCAGGCCATCGGCGCCGGCCGCCTCGGCGTAGACGACCGTGCCGCCGCCGCCGAAGCTGCGGAACTTGCCGGGCGCGATCGCCGCGAACTGCCCGGCGCGCGCCGCCGCATCGCGCAGCTCGTAGACCTTGGCCGCGGCCGCCGGCGCCACGCCCAGCGTCAGCCAGGCGAGCAGCGCCGTCACCAGCGCCGTCAGGGCGAGCATCGGTCCGTAGATCCGCGAAGGCCCGACGCCGCAGGCGAAGGCCGCCGTCATCTCGCTGTCGTGATAGAGACGGCCGAAGGCGAGCACGACGCCGAGCAGCAGCCCGACCGGCAGCAGCACGGCGACGTTCTGTACGGCGCTGAGGCCGATCAGCTCGAGCACCATGCCGCGCGGATACTGGAACTCCGCCGCGCGGTCGAGCACGCGCGCGACCTGGTTGGTCAGCAGGATCACGAGCAGCACGCTCGTGACCCCGAGCCAGCTGGCGATGACCTGGCGCAGGATGTAGCGGTCTAAGATACGGCCCAAGGCCAGGGGTTCCCGGTTCGGATAGAATCGTCTGCAGGTCCGACCCAGCTACGTTAGTGCACCGGCCGCCGCGCCTCAACGGGCACGCGGCCGCCGGAGCGGAGGCACCCCTGCATGCAGTTCGATGTTTTCTCCAGGCCGCTCGCCCAGATCCCGGTCGACTGCCTCGTCGTCGGCATCCACGAGGAAGGCGAGCTCGGCGACGATGCCCGGCAGCTCGACCGCGCCTCCGAAGGCGCGCTCGGCAGGATGCTTGCGCACGGCGATTTTCCGGGCCGCGCCGGCGAGACGCTGCTGCTGCCGGCGCCGCCCAAGGTCAAGGCGACGCGCATCCTGCTGATCGGCCAGGGGCCGCGCGTCTCGATGTCGCGCCGCGGCTGGCGCAAGGCCGTGCAGGCGGCCGTGGCCGCGCTGGCCCGCACCCAGGTGCGCAGCGCGGCGCTGGCGCTGACGCGCCCGGCCGGACGCGAGCTCGACGACTACCACTTCGGCCGCGCGGTCGCCGAGATCGCCCAGGCCGCGCTGTATCGCGTCAACGACCTCAAGACCGGCAAGAAGCCGAAGGCCCCCGTGCTCGAGCAGCTCAAGGTCGGTCCGCTCAAGGCGCAGGCCATGGCGGCGGTGCGCCGCGGTCTCGCGCACGGCGCCGCCGTCGCCCTCGGCGCGCGCACCATGCGCGATCTGGCCAACCTGCCCGGCAACGTCTGCACGCCCTCCTATCTCGCGGACCGCGCGCAGGAGATCGCCGCCAGGTATCCGAGCGTCAGCGTGCGCGTGCTCGACGAGGAGGCGATCCGCAAGGAGAAGATGGGCTGCTTCCTCGCGGTCACCCAGGGCAGCGAGCAGCCGCCGAAGTTCATCGTGCTCGAGCACAAG
>JADLDF010000236.1 GCA_020846815.1 Gammaproteobacteria bacterium
GCGCTTGCGCAGAGCAGAAGCGCGGCCATGATGCGAAGCGTGCTCTTCATCGGTCGTCCTCTCCGTTTTGTCGATCGACCCTGCGGTCGTTGTACGATGGACAGATGGAGGGGGAATCCTGCGCGGATTCGCGGCGTCTGGCGTCGCATTTCTCGACAGCCTGCGGCGAATCGAATCGCGGTGCGCGAGCGGGGGGCCTTCGCCGAATACCGGCGACCTTCACGGATCGCGGGCTGCAGTCGTCAACCGCCGGCGCGGATCCCCTGCGGCTGCCCGACACTGCGCTGCGCCCGCCCATTGCGGCTGCGGGAGTGTGCGCGGTGAGCGAGCCATGACACTGCACATCGAGCGCAAATCACCGCTCGACGCGCAGGATCGCTCGAGCCTGCTCGACGTGCTGATCCGCGCCGGGCTCATCTTCGGCCTCGTCGTGCTGTGCTATCGCGTCTTCGCGCCGTTGCTCACGCTGATGGCGTGGGGCCTCATCCTGGCCGTCTCGCTCTATCCGCTGCACCGGGCCATCGCCGCGAAGCTCGGCGGCAGGCAAGGCCTCGCGGCGACGTTGCTCGTCGTGCTGGGTGTCGTCCTGATCGTCGTCCCGACCGGCCTTCTCATGGCCTCGCTCGGCGATTCGATCCATCGACTGATCCACGACGTGCAGAGCGGCACGCTCGAGATACCCGCGCCGCGCGATTCCGTCGCCGCATGGCCGCTCGTGGGCGAAAGGCTGCACGCGCTCTGGTCGCAGGCGCACGAGGACCTGCCGGCGCTGGTTCGCAGCATGCAGCCGAGGATCGGAACGCTCGCACGAGGCGCCCTTGCGTTCGTTGCAGGCATCGCGGGGGAGCTCCTGCAGTTCCTCGTCGCCTTGATCATCGCCGGCGTCGTCATGGCGTTCGGCCGGTCGGGGAGCCGCCAGGGTCTCGCGCTGTTCGAACGGCTCGCCGGCCGGGCGCGCGGCAGCGAGCTCGCCGCGCTGGCGACGGCCACGATCCGCGCGGTCGCCCAGGGCGTGATCGGCGTCGCGTTCATCCAGTCGATCATCGTCGGCTCGTGCCTGCTGGTCGCCGGCATTCCCTGGGCGGGTGCGCTTGCGCTCGCCGTGCTCGTGCTTGCCATCGCACAGATCCCGGCGGCGATCGTGACGCTGCCGGTCATCGCCTACATCTGGCTCTCCGGCGGCTACGGCACCGCCGAGGCGATCGTCTACACGTTGCTGCTCTTCGTCGGCGGCCTGGCGGACAACGTGCTGAAGCCGTTGATGCTCGGCCGGGGTGTCGACGTACCGATGCCCGTCGTGCTCCTCGGCGCGCTCGGCGGCATGGCGAGCGCGGGAATCCTCGGCATGTTCGTCGGCGCGACGCTGCTGGCGCTCGGCTACCAGCTCCTCATGGGCTGGGTGGCGAACCGGCAGGAGGTCGCTTCGGCAGGCGAAACGGAATGAGCCCGTCGCGCGAATGGAACCGATGCATTCGTCGCGCTGAGCAAGAACAACCGCGAAGTCAGCCGCGCGGCGGCGGCGCGTTCGGAGGCGGAATGTTCGGCGGACGCGCAGGCGGCGCGCCGCCCTCGCCCTGCAGGACGGGCGGCGGATAGTCGGGCGGCGGATAACGCGGAGGAGCGTCGCGGCTCGTGCCTGCATCGACGAATCGCGCGGGCACGCGGTGGCCCCGTGCATACATGCACTGCGAATACGATGCGTCGTATTGGTATTGCAGTTCGTAAGAGGAATATCCGGCGTAATTCGCGCCCGTCGTGCTGCCGACGAGAAGGCCCATGCCGCCGCCGATGGCAGCGCCCGCGCCGGCATCGCCTGTCGCCGCGCCAAGCAGGGCACCCGCCGCCGCGCCGACCGCTGTCGCGGCGGCTGCGTTCGCCGCGGCGTTATTTGCAGCCGCCTGGCTCGGGCCCGACACGATCGCCTGCGCCTGCGCACGGCACGCGCTTTCGTCGGCGCGGAACTGTTCCGGATGGCTGCGCGAGCCGGGCAGCGCCATCCACGTCGGAGCCGTCGGCATTACCACGCAGCCGCCGAGCGCGAGCGCCAGCAGGGCGGCGCAGGCGAGTCGTTGGTTCGTCATGGCCCGCGGTTTCACTGTGCCGGAACCGGCTGCGCATCCGGCACCGGCTGGGGAACCACCGGAATCCAAGCCTTGGCGCACTGCTGCACGTAGGGATAGTAGCCGGCGGGTTCCGTGCAGTAGTACCAGTAGTTCGGCGACGCGGCGGATGCCGCGCCGGCCGCGGTCTCGGACGGCCTTTCGACGTAGACCGTCGCACCCGGATACCCGTACGGGTAAGCGTAGGGGTAGGCATAGCCATACGGGTAGGCGTAGCCATAGGGATAGGCGTAGCCGTACGGATAGCCATGGCGATACGGATAGTAGGCACCGTAGCCCCAGCCCCAACCCCAGTAGGGGGCGACGTAGACGCCGACGCTCGACCCACGCCAGCCGCCATGGTGGACGTGGCCGCCGCGCCAGTGGCCACCCCCGCCACGCCATCCGCCAGCACCATGGCCGCCGCCCTGCCACGCGCCACCGCCGCCTCCGTGCGATGGTCCGCGACCCCCGCCGCCGCGCGACGCAGCGTCGGCGCCGATTGCCGTCGCCATTGCGAGCAACGCCATCGGCAGCACCCTGAGCCAGTTCATGACGACCTCCACCTGCCGCCCCGAACAGCACCAGCCTGCGAAAATTGGGCGCCCTGCGAGGCGTGAAGTCAAGTCTTCCGCAGCGTCATTGCGCGAGCTCGATCTGCCGGCCATAGACGCGCACGCGCTCGCCTTCGCGGAATGCAGGCTCGTAGTCGACCGTGATCGTTCGATCGGAGCCGTCGTCCATGCGGACCCTGACCTCCCATCGCGTCTGCTCGTAGCTGTTCGACCGCCTCGCGTAGCCCGCGCCGCCGGCCGCGCCGACGAGGACCATCTTGCCGGTCGTGAAGTTGTATTGCGTGTTGACCTGGCCCGGAGCGAGCCTGTCCGCGGAGCTCGGCATCGAACCGAGCGGCGTCCACGCCTGCGTCGTCGTGGACGTCCGGATGGCCGTCACCTGCCCGCAGCGGTCGCAGGACGGTTCGGCGGCAGCGGCCACCGCACCGCACGCCCACAGCGAGAGAGCGATCACGATGCGCATGGCGTCAATCCGGAAGGCGATTGAGGTAGAACATCGCGTGCAGCAACGGGCTCGGCTCGCCGAGCCAGCCGAACCAGC
>JADLDF010000237.1 GCA_020846815.1 Gammaproteobacteria bacterium
CGACGCTGACGCCCTGGCCGCCCGCGGCCAGCGCCTTGCGGTAGAAGGCGTTCGAGGCCTCGGCGGTCGAAAAGCCGGCGTACTGGCGGATGGTCCAGGGGCGGACCGCGTACATGGTGGCCTGGGGACCGCGGATGAAGGGCGCGAAACCCGGCAGCGTGTCGGTGTTCGGCAGGCCCTGCAGATCGGCCGCGGTGTACAGTGGCTTGACGGTCAGACCCTCCGGAGTGACCCAGTCCAGCGCCTTCAGGTCGCCACCGGGGGCGGACTTGGCCGCCGCGGCTTCCCAGCGGGAAATATTTTTAGAATTCAAGAGCTTGTCGGCGGACATCACAACACCATCCGGATCGAATGCTCATTATTGCATGGCTGCCGGCCAGCCGGCCCGGACGCGGATTCCAGATGCCCGGAACGGGGCGCGCCGTCCGAGTAAGGAAAATAGATGCCCCAGGGCTGGCGGCGGATCCAGCGTGCCGGGGAACCGGGCGGACGCAGGCTGCCGGGCGTGATGGCGTCGAGGAACCTCTGCACCGGACCGCATCTCCGGTGGACGCACCGCAAACGATCCGCTGGATCTTAGCTCAGCGGTAGATCAGAACGTCCTCTCGACGTTGCAGCCAGTCGCGCTCGTCCGGCAGCGTCCGCGCGTCGAGGTCGGCGGCCGTGGCACGTTCGTCGTCCACCCACTCGCGCAGCAGCGGGCTGCCGTTGATCAGGTCGATCGCCAGCCGTTCGCGCTCGTATTCGTAGGGAAAGTCGCGCCACAACGGATAGTCGCGGCGCAGCGTCCGGATCGCCTTGAACGCCGCAGCCATGACGCGCCAGGGCCGGAAATCCCCGTGCCGGTAGGCCGGATCGTCGACGTGCAGCTGCAGGCCGGCGCAGAGCCGGCCGACGTGCTTGTGGAACGTGGGCTCGAACCAGCACTCGCGCAGCACGCAGCCGCCGAGCCACTGCGGCGCGAGCCGGCGCAGGGTCGCGATGAGCTCCCGCGCATCGAGGTCCGGCGCGCCGAACAGCTCGAGCGGCCGCGTCGTGCCGCGGCCCTCGGACAGCGTCGTGCCCTCGAGCAGCACGGTGCCGGCGTAGGCGCGCGCCATCGACAGGTTCGGCGCGTTCGGGCTCGGGTTGATCCAGCTGCGCTCGCCGAGCGGCCAGCCGAAGCCGGGTGCCGCATCCGGCTGCCAGCCCAGCATCTCGACGACCTGCAGGTCGACGTCGAGCGCGAGCTCGCGCACGAACCAGCGCGCCATCTCGCCCATGGTCAGACCGTGGCGCATCGGCATGGGGCCGGCGCCGACGAAGCTCTCCCAGCCGGCGCGCAGGCTCAGGCCCTCGACCGGCCGGCCGGCCGGGTTCGGGCGGTCGAGCACCCAGACGGACCTGCGATGCTTCGCGGCCGCCTCGAGTACGTAGCGCAGCGTCGTGATGAACGTATAGATGCGGCAGCCGAGGTCCTGCAGGTCGACCAGCAGCACGTCGAAGGCCTGCATCATCGCGTCGGTCGGCCGGCGCACCTCGCCGTAGAGGCTGAACACCGGGATGCCGTGCAGCGGGTCGACGAAGTCCGGCGATTCGACCATGTTGTCCTGCTTGTCGCCGCGCAGGCCGTGCTGCGGGCCGAAGGCTGCAGTGAGCCGCAGGTCCGGCAGCCGCGCCAGCGCGTCGAGCGAGTGCTCGAGCGTGGCGGTCACCGAAGCCGGATGCGCGAGCAGCGCGACACGCCGGCCGGCCAGCGGTGCACGCAGGCTCGCGTCGGCGAGCAGACGATCGATACCGAAATGGATCACCCTGGAACCTCGAGCTCGAGCAGGAAACCGCCCTCATTATGGAAGTCGGGACGCGCGGACGGGTGATGCAGCGCCCAGTACGAAAGACTGCCGTCGGCCGCCTCGAGCACCGCGCTCAGACCGAGGCGGATGCGCGGTACGCCAGCAGGCGGGACGGCACCGGGCGGGTCGGCGGCAGCAATGGCAGCGGCGGTGACGACCGTGGCAGTGGTGGCGGCGACTGCAGCAGTGGAAGTGGCGGTGCTGGTCACGCCGGTGACGGTGCCGGCGACGGCGACGTCAGCGACCTCGGTAGCGACGTCCGACGGCCAGGCCGCCGCGACATCGATGGCCGTCGTGCCCGCCGCGGCGCGCGTCACGACGATCCGCGGCGCCACTGGCGCGGGCTCGGAGCGCATGCCCTGCCGATAGCCGTCGAAGCGGTAGATCGCCCAGGCCCCCGAGGGTGCAAAGTTGTACTCGACGTAACCGCTGCCGCACCCGGCCGGCGCCGCGACGAAGGCCTCGAAACAGGTGTGGCGCCAGAGTCCGTCGCGGCGCGGCTCCTCGCCGGCGGCCAGCGCCCGCGGCCAGCGCACGGCGGCGGGGTCGCCCGCGACGAGGTAGCGCAGCCGCAGGGGCCGCGACGGGTCGTCGGCCGGCAGACGGTGCACGACCAGGACCAGGCCCGCGGGCGCCGGCATGGCCGGATGACTCTGCAGGGATCGTTTCAGTAGGCTGTGTGCCACGGCGCCACTAGTCTGGCACGGACACAGGAATACCGAATGGCCACGGATCGGCCGCGCGGCTCCCGACCGCGGCGGTCCGGCCCGCATCGAGACATGGGACAATGACCTCGTCGGCCGCCCGCCCACGCGCGCCGGCTGGCCGCAACCCGTCCCGGCGCCGCGTCCCGGTCGACCCCAGGCCCATTGGTTCGTTGGCCAGTTCGGTTTTCAGCTCGTCGGTTCGTCCATTTGTTCGTCCTCCAGTGATTCCGAGACCAGATCTCATGAACGCCATTCCCCAGGCCCAGCTCCCCTTCGACGGCACGCCCGCCGAGGCGTCGAGGGATGGCCACGCCAGCCGAATCCGCGAGATCCCCTACAACTACACCTCGTTCTCCGACCGCGAGATCGTGATCCGGCTGCTCGGCGCCGGCGCCTGGAGCCTGCTCGACGAGCTGCGTGGCGAGCGCCGTACCGGGCGTTCGGCGCGCATGCTCTACGAAGTGCTGGGCGACATCTGGGTCGTACAGCGCAACCCCTACCTCGAAGACGACCTGCTCGAGAACCCGAAGCGGCGGCGGCTGCTGATCGAAGCGCTCGAGCACCGGCTGCGCGAGATCGAAAGGCGGCGCGAGCCGGCCGATGCGACGCGCGACGCCAAGGTCGGCCGGCTGCTCGAAGCGGCGCGCGGCGCGGTACGCGCCTTCGACGAATCGTTCGAGCGCACCCGCCGGCTGCGCGAGCGCGCCCGGCGGCTGTTGAGCCGGCACACGCGTGCCGACAGCATCTGCTTCGATGCCTTCGCGCGCGTCTCGCACGTGACCGACGCGACCGACTGGCGTGTCGAATATCCGTTCGTCGTGGTCTCGCCCGACGCCGAGGACGAGATCCCCGGCCTGGTGCGCGCCTGCGTCGAGCTCGGGCTGACCGTGATCCCGCGCGGCGGCGGCACCGGCTACACCGGCGGTGCGATCCCGCTGACGCCGCTCGCGGCGGTGTTCAATACCGAGA
>JADLDF010000238.1 GCA_020846815.1 Gammaproteobacteria bacterium
ACCTCGTAGCGCTGCAGCGCCTCGTCGGGCGTCGCGGCCGCCGCGGCCGCGCGACCGAGCACGGCCGCGTCCTCGAGCGCCATGACCGCGCCCTGCCCCGTGAACGGCGGCATCGCATGCGCCGCGTCGCCGAGCAGCGTCGCACGGCCCTGCGTCCAGGTCGGCAGCGGATCGCGGTCGAACAGGCCCCACTTGAAGAGCTTCTCCGGCGGCACGAGCTCGAGCAGGCGGCGCGCGTGCGGCTCGAAATCCGCGAACTCCTCGAGAAGCTCCACCCGCGTCGCGCCGACCGACCAGCCTTCCTCGGTCCAGGCCGCGCGCTGCGCGATCGCGACGATGTTGACCAGCGTGCCGCGGCGCAGCGGATAGCGCATCAGCAGGCGTCGCGGCCCGACGGTCATGCAGAGCGGCGGATCGAGCAGGTCTGGCGGCACGAGCTCGCCCGGCACGAGGCCGCGATAGGCGAGGTAGCCGGTGAAGTTCGGCCGGTCGGGCCCGAACAATGCGGCGCGAGTCACCGAGTGGATGCCGTCGGCACCCACCAGCCAGTCCGCTTCGGCGCGCGAGCCATCGTGCAGCTCGACGGTCACGCCGCCGGCACGCGAGTCGACCGCGACCACGCCGCGTCCCGTGGCGAGGCACTGCGGGTCCAGCGCCCGCACTGCATCGGCGAGTGCCGAGTGCAGGTCGGCGCGATGCACGTGATAGAGCGGCAGGCCGTAGCGCTCCGCGGTCTGGTCCTGCGCGAGGCGCACCAGGATCTCGCCGGTCGAGTAATGGCGGATCACGCCTGCGGGCGGCCGGCTGCCCATGCGCTCCAGCGCCTCGCGCAGGCCGAGCGCCACCAGGGCCTTGCCCGCATTCGGCGTGATGCTGAGCCCTGCGCCGACCTCGCCGAGCTCGGCGACCTGCTCGTAGATGCGCACCTTCTGGCCGGCGCGCAGCAGGGCCAGCGCCGCGGCGAGCCCGCCGATGCCGGCACCGACCACGATCACGTTCGAATTCTTCACTGTGACACCCTCTGCACACGCCGCACACGGGCTCGTTCGCCGGCGCAGATACGCGGCGACCCCCGAAAGCTGGCTGATCGTTCCATGGGTGGATTCTAGCCGTGAGTCCTGTGCTGCAAAGCCATGGAATGCCAGTCCGCGATGCGCAGATTGTGCCGCCACGAGGGGGCCAATCGGCAAGGCGCTACGGATGCCCGCCGGAAATCGGCATGATCTCCGGGTCGCTGACACTAGCCTGAAGCAAGATCGGACCTATCGGGGAGCAACTGACATGGCATTTCGACGATCGCTCATGAACCGGATGGCCCTCGTGGCTTGGGTGGCGGGCCTGTCTGGGGTCGGCATCGCGGACGCGCACGGCATCTGGTTTTCGCAGCGTGCGACACAGACCGCGCTGATCTACGGCGTCGGTGCCGACGACCTCGATTCCGTGAAACGCCAGCCGCTGGTCGAGCGCGTCGATGGCTACGACGAGGTCGGCGAAGCCGTCCCGACCCAGCTGCGGGTCGCCGGCCCGCTGCTGCTGGTCGATACGGAAAGTCCGGCCAGCATCGTCAGCGCCGTGCTGTTCAACGGCATCTGGAGCAGGCGACCCGACGGCGAATGGGTCAAGAAGGGCCGCGACGAAGTTCCGGACGCCACCGTCGCGGAGAAGAACTACAAGTACGCCGTTGCCATCATCGGCCCCTTGCAGAAGCCGCTCGGCCCATTGCCCGGCCAGACCCTGCAGATCGTGCCGGTCGGCGAGATTCCCACCCTGCTCGACAAGCCGCTGAAGCTGCGCGTCCTGTTCCAGGGCAAGCCCGCTGCTGGCGCGCGCGTGCTGCGCGACTACGTCAACGACCCCGACGCCAAGCCCCTCGAGACCGGCGCCGACGGCGCCGTCACGATCCGCGTCCGCAACCAGGGCCAGAACGTGGTGACGGCGATCTACAACTCCCCGCCGGACGATCGCACCAAGGTCGACCACCTCGAACATCTGGCCACCCTGACCTTCACTCTGCCGCACGCGCCGGAGTGATCGCCCCGAACCTGGAGAACACCCCGTCATGAAAACCCGCAACTGCCTGGCCCTGCTCGCCGCACTCTGCCTCGTCATCATCTCGCCGGGGCTGTCGTTCGCTCACGGGAACCACAAGGCGATGCACGGTGGCATCGTGAAGGCCATGGGCGAGACGGTGATCGAGCTCGTGGTCGCGGCAGACGGTGCCCGGATCTACCTGCGCGACGAAGCCGAGGGCACACCGCTCGCCGCCTCGGGTGGCAAGCTGGTGGCGCTGCGCGAAGGCGCGCGAGCCGAGGCCAGCCTCGTTCCGGACGCCGGCGGCTACCTGGCGGCGAAGGGCGTCAAGCTGGTGACGGGCACCCGCGTCAGCGTGCAGATCGTGCTCGCCGACGGGCAGACTCGGGTGGCGGCCAACTTCGCGATCCCGTGACCCGGCCATGACGCCACGCGCCCTGTCCCGCGTCATCGGCCTCGCGCTCGCCTGCGGCGTGCCGGCGGCGGTCGCGCATGGCGTCTCGGGCTCCGATGCCTCGTTCGTCGCGCAGAGCAGCGGCGCGCAGATCGCGCCGTTCATCTACCTCGGCGCGAAGCACATGATCACGGGATACGACCATCTGCTGTTCATCTTCGGCGTGATCTTCTTCCTGTACCGGATGCGTGACGTGGCGCTGTACGTCACCCTGTTCTCGATCGGTCACTCGATCACGCTGCTGGCCGGAGTGTTCGGAGAAGTACATGCGAGCCCGTGGCTGGTCGACGCCGTGATCGGGCTGTCGGTGGCCTACAAGGCCTTCGACAATCTCGGCGGCTTCCGCGCAGTGTTCGGCGTGCAGCCCGACACGCGCCTGGCGGTGCTCGGCTTCGGCCTGGTCCACGGTTTCGACCTCGCGACCAAGCTGCTCGAGCTCGAGCCCTCGGGCGCGGGCATGGTCGCCAACATGCTGTCGTTCAACGTCGGCGTCGAGCTCGGACAGCTCTGTGCCCTGACCGTGATCCTGCTGGTGATGACGCGCTGGCGGCGCTCGCCGGGCTTCGAGCGCCATGCGTTCGCGGCGAACGTGGTGCTGATGGCGGCGGGCTTCCTGCTGGCCCAATACCAGTTGGGCGGCTATTTCCTGACGAGGAATGCGGCATGAGTGACGACCGGGTTCCTTCGCGTGCCCGGCTGGGCCGTGCCACCGGCCTCGCTTTCGCCGCGGCCACGCTGATCTTCGTGACCACGGTGTTGCCGGCGGAGTTCGGCCGCGATCCGACCGGCTTCGGGCGGCTGACGGGGATCTCGAAGCTCGCCCTGAGCGCGCCTGCCGCAGCTTCGGTCATGCCTGCCGCGAACGCAGCGATCTCGGCCACAGCGGGCGCGGGCGCACCGCTGCAGGAACAGGTCGCCGCGCCGCGCAGCGACGAGTTCGCGATCCCGCTCGAGTTCGCCGACGAGCTCGAGTTCAAGGTCCGGATGAAGGCCGGGAGCACTTTGCTCTACTCGCTCATCGTCGAGGGCGCCCGTTCCCCCGAGGATGCCTACGCCGATTTCCACGGCGAAGTCCCGCATGCCGAGCCGGAGCAGGTGGTCGAGTATCGCCAGGCTACCGGGCTCGCCTCGCATGGGGCGCTGCGCGCCCCGATGGATGGCGTGCACGGCTGGTTCCTGCAGAACCGCGGCGAGGACCGCATCGTCGTACACCTGCGGCTCAGCGGCTTCTACGAACTGATCCCGGCAGGCGAGGCCGGCAACGAACGCGGCATCCAGCCAAGATCATAGGCCTGCCGCAGCGGCACGCCCTCGCTCCGTCGCCGTAGGGGCGCAGGCACGCACGACAGACCGCAGCGGACTCGCGGCGGAGCGACCGGTCGGCTATGGTGCCGGCGTGAACATCGACGCCAGACGACGCGCCCTCGCCGGCGCACTGCGACCCGCGGCCACCGAGGCCGCGAAGAAAGCCGCGCCGGTGCGTGTCGAGCGCCAGGTCGCTGGCCGCGGCGGCAAGGGCGTGTCCGTGATCACCGGTATGCCGCTGCCGCCGGCCGAGCTGGAGGCGCTCGCCGCCGAGCTCAAGAAGACTTGCGGCTGCGGCGGGACGGTTCGAAATGGAACGATCGAGATCCAGGGCGACCACCGTGACCGCCTGGTCGCCGA
>JADLDF010000239.1 GCA_020846815.1 Gammaproteobacteria bacterium
ACGCCTTCAGCGAGCAGCCGTTGTCCTTGATGGGCACGCCGGTGGCCTTGCCGATCAGCCAGTTCGCGATTCGCGACGGGATCTTGCGGGACACCAGCTTGTCCTGGCGATTGTGCCGCCAGCCGACCACGATGTCGTAGCCTTCGTCGATCTTGGCGAGGAACTGCTGGATATCGCCCGGGTCGTTCTGCAGGTCGCCATCCATGGTGATGACGACTTCGCCCGTCGCCTCCTGGATGCCGGCGGCCATGGCGGGCGTCTGGCCATAATTGCGGCGGAACTGGACGACGCGCACGCGCGGGTCTTCCTGGGAGATCTGCTCGGCGAGCGCCAGCGTGCGGTCCTTGCTGCCGTCGTCCACCAGCACCATCTCGAACGGCAGGCCCAGCGGCTCGACCGCGGCCACGATCGCGGCGTGCATGCGCCGGATGTTGTCCTCCTCGTTATAGAAGGGAACCACGATCGAGACCCGGGGCGGGGCTTGCAAGTTGATGTTTCTCAATGACAAATTGTTCATCCCGAGCACGATCGGGCAGACCGTCGCAGACAAGAATCTATGATAACTTGACCTTGAGTCTCCGGTTTGCGACTTGTGTCATGGTCAGTGGAGTTGGTCTCCGACATTGTGCCGCTCCATAGGGGTTTGAGATGCCTGCCAGCGACATGAAAATCGAACTGTCGGCCATCGTGCCGGTGTTCAATGAGGGACCCGACGTGGCGCGCTTCTTCGAAGCGCTGGCGGTGACCCTGGCCGATCTGACCCCGGACTGGGAAATCATCGCCATCGACGACGGCAGCCGGGACGGGAGCGTCGCCGCCATCCGCGCGGTCGCCGCACGCTGCCGCGTGCGGATCGTTCGCTTCTCGCGCAACTTCGGCAAGGAATCGGCGCTGTCTGCCGGGCTGCAGGCGGCGCGGGGCCGCGCGGCGATCATGATCGACGCTGATTTCCAGCATCCGCTCGCGACGATCCCGGAATTCGTCCGGCACTGGCGTGACGGTGCACACATGGTCTACGGCGTGCGTGGCGACCGCGCTACGGACCCCAGCTTGCGGCGCATCAGTTCAAAGGCGTTCTACCGGCTCTTCAACTGGCTCTCGAACATCCAGCTCGAGTCCGGTGCGGGCGATTTCCGCCTGCTGGACCGCAAGGTCATCGACGCAATCAACGCGATGCCTGAGCGGCGGCGCTTCATGAAGGGCCTCTACTCCTGGGTGGGATTCGAAACCGCCAAGGTCGTCTACGATGTCCAGCCGCGCGCCTTCGGCGAGACCAAATGGGGTTTCGGCGACCTCGGCCGTTTCGCGATCCAGGGGCTGATCTCTTTCTCCGAGAAGCCGCTGCGGCTGCTGGCCTATTTCGGTGTGCTGTTCTCGTTGCCGTCGCTGTTCTATGGCGTGTTCATCGCATTCGAGTCGCTGGTCCGCGGCAACCCGGTGCCGGGCTGGCCGACCATCGTCACGGCGGTGATGTTCTTCGGTGGTCTCAACCTGATCGCGCTGAGCCTCATCGGCCGCTACATCGGCGAGCTGTTCCTCGAGGCCAAGGGCCGCCCGGCCTACATCCTGATGAGCGACGAGGATTTCGTCGCGGCGCTGCCCTCGGTCTGCGCGTCGGGTGATCCCGCGGTCATCCACGGGATGTCCGCGCCGCCGGTCCGTCCGGCGATGCCGCGCGCCGTGTGAGCGGCGAGCTCTCCGACTCGCCGGCCATCGTCGCCTGCGTCGACGATTTCGGGCTCTCGCCGGCCGTCAACCGCTCCGTTCTGTCGCTGGCGCGCGAGCACCGGATCAGCGCCACGTCCTGTCTGGTCAACCTGCCGGACTGCACGCCGCAGGCGATGTCCGAGCTCCCATCCCTCGATCTGGACCTGGGGCTGCACCTCAACTTCACCGAGGGCGCGCCGCTGTCGCGGCGACTGCGCAACGCCTGGCCGAAGTTCCCTTCCCTGGGCCGGCTGCTGGTCGCCAGCCATCTCGGCCGCCTGCCCGTCACCGGGGTGCAGGACGAGTGTCGCGCGCAGCTCGAGCGCTTCGTGCAGCTCGTCGGCCGCGCTCCGGATTTCGTCGATGGGCACCAGCACGTGCACCACTTGCCGGTGATCCGCGATGCCTGGTTGGTGGCGCTCGGCAGTCGCGGGCCAAGGCTCTACGTCCGGGACACCGCTTCGCTGCGCGGGCCAGGCTGGGCGATCAAGCGCCTGCTGATCCGCGGGACCGGCGCAAGAGCGTTGCAACGGCAGCTGCGCCAGCAGAACCTGCTGGCCGGCGGACCCCTGTTCGGGACCTACGACCTGCGGCCGCGCAACTACCGGACCGCAATGCGCCGCTGGCTCGCGTCGCTCGCGGACGATGGCTTGCGGCGGGGCCTGTTGTTCTGCCACCCCGCCGACATCGACGCCGCGGCGTCGGGCGGCGACCCGATCGCCGCGGCGCGGCAGGCGGAATGGGCCTATTTCAGCTCCTCGGCGTGGCCTGAAGACCTGGCGGAGTTCGGCATTGGGCTGGCGCGGGGCGCGACCTTGTTCACCATCGAGGAAGTCGCGGAATTTGCGTGACCGGATCGACGGATGGGCAGGGGTGTGTCGCACGATACTGACAGGCCGTGACGCCGGATCGGCTGGCGCAGAGGAGTGCCCTGCCTTGTTGCGAGCGAGCTTCAAGTTGATGCTGACGTCGACCAGTGACCGTATCCTCGCAGCGCTGCTGCTGGCGGGGTTCGTGGCCTATGCCTTCGGGGCGCTGCAGCTGGCCACCGCGCCGAGCTGGCAGGACACCGAGGCCTACCTCGGGCACGCGCTCTACATCGCCGAGCACGGCGGCGTCTGGGGCTTCCTGCGGGACAGCTTCACCGGCCGCTTCCCGATCACCGAAAGACATCCGCTGTACCTGGCGATGCTCGCGCCGTTCGCCGAGCGCACGGTGGATTTCTTCTGGAACGCCCGCCTGCTCAACCTGGCATTCGGCGCGATCCTGTTGCTGACGCTGGTCTGGATGGTGTTCCGTCGGCACGGTACGGGCCCGGCCCTGCTCGCGGGCCTGATCTACGCGGTGAGCGATTCCCTGGTCACCGCGGCGTCGCACGTGAACCACGAGACGCAGTTCACCCTGTGTACGCTCTGGACATGGTGGTTCCTGACCGCCGACGCGGAGGGCGAGGAAGCCGGCGAGGGCGACATGCCGCGGCGCGTGGCGCGATGGGGCGTCGCCGGCGCCTGGCTGGGGCTCGCCTACCTGGTCAAGTCACCGGCCTCACTGATGGGCGTCGCCATCGTGGTCGCCGCCGTGTGGCACGCCGGCTGGCGCTTCCTCACGGGTCCGCGGATCTGGGTGCTGCTCGCAGCCACTGCCGTGCTGTCGTCGCCGCTGGCAGTCCGCAACCTGCTGGCCTTCGGCACTCCGGTGTACGAGGGAATGAACTCGAGCATCATGTGGTTCGACGACTGGGGCGAGCTCGGTCAGGAACACTCGGTCATGTACTACGATCAGTACGGCATCACCCGGATCGAGAAGAACGGCTTGCCGGGCGCTGCCGACTTCTGGCGCGAGCACAGCCTGCGCAGCATCGCCGGCCGCATGGTCAAGGGCGTGGTCCACGAGATCACCGTGGTCGCTCGCGATGCGCTCGGGCCCGGGTATCCCGTGCCGGGGTGGCTGGCCGCCGCGTGGGGCTTTGCAGTGTTCGGCCTGGCAGTCGCCGGCTGGTGGGGTCGTCGCCGTAGTTGGCCCGGCGCGCTGCTGTTCTTCTGGTCGGCGGCCTTCATCGTGTTCTTCGGCTGGAACAAGCTGTTCCCCGACATCCGCTACCTCGCACCGCTGGTTCCCGTGTGGATCAGCTTCGCAGCGGTCGCCGGTTGGGGCCTGCTGACCCGGCTGTTCGATGGCGCCGGGGCGCGACGCCTCGTCGCGGTGCCGGTCGTGGCGTTCGCGCTGGTCACCTGCCTCTGGGTCGGCGCCAGCACGGCCAGCGGAGTACCCAAGCCGCGAATGGTGGTCACGGACTCCTACAATCGATTGGTCGAGTGGTTCAACGGCCACATCGAGCAGGGCGATCGCGTGCTGCTCGGGCCCACCTCCGATTTCTACGGCCTAATCTGGATGGTCGAGCGGCCGATCGCGGTGATCCAGATGCCGAGCCTCGGTGACCTGGAGTCCTTCCAGCGCTACCTGCGCGAGCGGCACGTGCGCTACTTCGTGATGAACACCGAGAACCTGTACGGCGCAGGTCGGCGACTCGAGGCACAGATGCGCCCGTATGCCGAGGTCGGGCCGGACGGTGGGCTGGTGGAGAAAGCCGTGTTACCGGGCTGGCGTCCGGTCTATCGCGACCCCTCGTCGCCGAGCCGCTTCGTGATCTACGAGGCGGTCGGGTCGGCGGACGCTCCCGCCGGCGAACGCTGATCGTGCCCGTCGTTCCCGCGATGCTCCGCGATGCCTGGCGGAAGAACGCTCCGGAGCTCGAGGGCCTCTTCAACGGAGCGCTGCCGCGGTTCGTGACTGCGAACCGTCCGGCGGAGCCACTCGATGGCGTGCCGGTGTTCTGCTACCACGTTGTCGACCCGTCGACCTTCGAAGCTGACCTGCGCTTCCTGCGAGACAACGACTATCGGGCGCTCGGCGCCGACGAGTTCGTCGACTGGATGCGCCACGACACCGGCACACCGGCGGACGAGCGCCTGGTCATGCTGACGTTCGACGACGGCCCGCGGAACTTCCACGACGTCGTGTTCCCGCTGTTGCGCAAGTACGAGACTCGGGCCGTAGCGTTCATCGCGCCCGGACTGCACGCGGACGCCGACGGTGCGGACGACGACGCGCGGCCCATGAGCTGGGACGAGATCCGCAAGATCCACGACTCCGGCCTCGTCGAATTCCAGTCGCATACCCTCGAGAGCCGGTTCGTGCCGCGCTGGCCGGAGCCGGCTGCGCTCGCAGGCGTCGATCCGTGCATCGAGAATCCGCGCCGCGGCGCTGCCCGTGGCCTTCGCGATGACATCGCCGCTTCGGTGGAACTGCTGGAGCGCAAGCTGCCCGGACGGCGCGTCCGCCATCTGGCCTTCCCGATCTACCTCGGAAGCGACGAGGCGGTCGGCATTTGTCGCGAGCTCGGTTTCGAGGGCTGCTACTGGGGCCTGCAGCCCGATCGGCCGCTGAACCGGCGTGGCGAATCGCCGTTCCGGGTGAGCCGGTTGAGCGACGAATTCGTGCGGCGTCTGCCTGGCCGCGGACGTGCCTCGTGGTCCGATCTCGCCGCCGAGCGCTTGCGGCGCATTCGCGCCGGGCGCGCCTGGCGGCGACGCTACGGTTCGCACTGACGGGCGCTGACGCGAGTCGGTTGCGCGTGCCGACGCCGACTCGACAGAACCTCGGGCGCGTTTTCCCTAATGTGGTTTTATTTTTCGCACGGCGCGCCGTTTCGCGCCGTGGGTCACTCGCGCCGGGAATAATGCGAACTGCGTCACGGTGACGGTCGTCTCCGGGATCGAGTATCACCAGCGGTGACGCAGATCAGGCACCGACAGAGTGCCACGAGTCACCGGCGAGCTATGTCGCCTCGTGTAGCTCGGCCATCACCTCTGGGGATAAGGCAATGGCACGCAATTTTCAGGTTCTGGACCGGGATCCATCCGGTGCCGTGTGGACGCTCGACGTTCCTGCAGGTGACGGCTTCGTCGCCGAGCCGGGCCACGCCTATCGGATCGTCGTCGATGCCGGCACGACATTGCCGGCGGGCACGACCGTTCGCCGCGCAGGACGCGACCTGAAGATCCGATTGCCGAGCGGCGACGAAATCACGATCCAGGGCTGGATGGACACTCCGGAGGCCACCCTCGACGTGCGTGGCGCGGAGGTCATCGCCGATTCACTTGCGTACGCGGGAGACCCAGGGTTCCTCGCGTCCGGCGAGCCCGGCGTCGCGACGGCCGGCGCGGAGACTGGCGTGCCGGCGACCGCCGAAACGGCGCCTGCGTCGCCCGCAGCCGAGCCACCCGTCGCCGCGACGTCTGCGGTCATCACACCACCGCCGGCACCGGCGGCGACTCCGGTGCCCGTGGCGAGCGGCGGCATTTCGATCGGGGGGGTGCTGGGGGGGGTTGCGTTGCTGGGCGGGCTCGCGGCGGGTGCGGGCGGCGGCGGTGGGAGCAGCAGCAATGGCGGATCGCCGCCCGTTTCCAACGCGTCTGCCGCACCGAGCGAACTGGCGCTGGCTGCTTCGAGCGACTCCGGTGTGACGGGTGATCGGATCACCAACGACAGCACGCCGACGATCACCGGGAGGTCCGACCCGAATGCGTCGATCACCGTGCGCAATGCCTCGGGCGCGGTGGTGGCAACGGCGACGGCCGACGCGGCCGGCAACTGGTCCGCGACGCCCACCGCGGCGCTCACCGACGGTGCGGTGACGCTGCAGGTCGTAGCCAATCGCGGTGGTAGCGCTGCGGATTCGCCGGCCGTGGCGATCGGTCTGACCATCGACAGGACGGCGCCCGCGGCACCCGTGGCACGACTCGATCCATCGTCCGATGGCGGGACGAGCGGTGATTCGCTGACCAACGACACGACACCGACGATTTCGGGTACGGGGAACCCGGGCGATACGATCGCGGTGTCGATCGGTGGAACGGCGATCGGCACGACCACCGTGCAGGCGAACGGCAGTTGGTCCGTGACGCCCGCCACTGCGCTGGCGGCGGGAACGCGCGCCGTCGGCGTCACGGCCACCGATGTCGCGGGCAACGTCTCGGCGGCGACCTCGTTCAACCTCGGCATCGACGTCACGGCGCCGACGGCGCCGACGGCGGCTCTCGATCCGACTTCAGATTCCGGCGTCGCTGGTGACAACCGGACCAACGACACCACGCCGACGATCACCGGCACGGCCGGCGCGGGAGAGCGCATCAGCCTGATCGTGCCGGGTTCGAGCACGCCGCTCGAGACGACGGCCGGGACCGACGGCCGCTGGAGCCTGACGCCGGGCACGCCGCTGGCGGTCGGCTCGAACACCTTGATCGTCACGGCGAGCGATGCGGCGGGAAATACCTCCAGCCCGACCAACCTCGTTCTGGTGATCGACACCGCCGGGCCGGCAGCGCCGTCCGTGCAATTGCAGGCCGCATCCGACTCCGGGGTGCTCGGTGATTTCATCACCAACGACAGGACGCCCACGCTGGTGGGTACCGGCACGGCCGGCGACACCATTCGCGCCGCGCTGCCGGGAGGTGCGACGCTGACGACGACCGTCGGCGCGAACGGCACCTGGACCCTTACGCCGACTTCGCAGCTCGCCACCGGCGTCAACTCCATCTCCGTGACGGCCACGAATCCGGGCGGCAACGTCTCCGCACCGACGATCGTGTCGGTCACGGTGGATACGACCGCGCCAGCGACGCCGACGCTGCGGCTGGACGCGAGCTCCGACTCCGGAACGACAGGCGACAACCGGACCAACGACGCCACGCCGACTTTCTCCGGAACCGGCGTCGCCGGGGACACGATCACCATCAACCTGCCCTCCGGGAGCTTGACGACGACGGTGGCCGCCGACGGGACCTGGCGTGCCACGCCGGCCGTGGCGCTCGCCGGTGGCACGCAGACCATTACGGCGCGGGCGACGGATGCGGCGGGCAACACCTCGGGCGCGGCGTCGCTGTCCCTGACGATCGACACCACTGCGCCGTCGGCACCGTCGGCGTCGCTCGCCACCGTGTCCGATTCCGGCACTCTCGGCGACAATCTCACCAATGATTCGACACCGACCATTTCCGGGACGGGCATCGCGGGCGACGCGATCCGCGTCACGCTGCCGTCGGGTACCGTGCTGCAGACCACCGTCGCAGCCAACGGCTCGTGGAGCGTGACACCCACCACCGCACTGGCCAATGGCGCGAACGCGCTGACGATCACGGCCACCGACGCTGCGGGCAACGTCTCCTCGGCCACCGTCCTCACCCTGACTATCGATACGACGCCGCCGAGCGCGCCGTCCGCGATCCTCGATCCGTCGTCGGATTCGGGCACGCCGGGCGACAACCGCACCAACGACACGACGCCGACGATCTCCGGATCGGCGACCCCCGGCGACACGATACGCGTCACGTTCCCGACGGGCCCCGTACTGTCCGCCGTGGCGGCGCTGGACGGCAGCTGGCAAGTCACGCCCGCGGGCGCGCAGTCGAACGGCAGCAACGTCGTGTCGGTCGTGGCCGTGGACGCGGCCGGCAACATCTCGACTGCGACCAGCCTCACGCTGACGATCGACAGCGGCGTGCCGAGCGCGCCCGCGCCACAGCTCGCCGCGGCCTCGGACTCGGGCACGCTCGGCGACAACCGCACCAGCGACACGACACCGACGATCTCGGGCACCGGCACCGCCGGCGACACCATCAGCGTGACGTTCCCCGGCGGCTCCGGCACGCAGACGACTACCGTCGCGACGAACGGGTCCTGGAGCGTGACGCCCCCGGTGGCGCTCGCCGAGGGCCCCGCGACCATCACGGCCACGGCCACCGATGCTGCCGGCAATGTCTCCCCCGCGGGCACGCTGTCGATCACCATCGACAGTACGGCGCCGGCTGCACCGTCGCCGAGCGTCGCCGAAGGGCCGCTGGTCAACCAGGCGGAGAACGCCGACGGCATCGCCGTCACGGTCGCCGGCGGCTTCGGTACCGGTGACACGGTGTCGGTGCTGCTGACCCGGCCGGACGGTTCGACCACGACGGTGTCCAGGGCCGTCACCGCGGGCGAGGTCCTCGCCGGCTCGGCAATCGTCACGGTGCCCGCCCAGACCGTGCAGGGCGCGTATTCGCTGCAGGCACGGATCACCGACGCAGCGGCGAACGTCGGCGCGCTCTCGGCAGCGGCCGGCTTCACGCTCGACACCCAGGCACCGCCCGCGCCGAGCATCAGCGCCGCGGAGACCGCGGACGCCACGGTGAACGACGCGGAGGCGACCAGCGGCGGGGGCGTGCCGGTCGTCGTCGCGTTGCCCGTCGGCCTGGTGGCGGGGGACACCGTCGCACTCGTCCTCACGCGCCCGTCCGGTGGGCCCGCAACGATCAGCCACGTGCTCACGGCCGGCGAAGTGGCGGCGAACACCGTCACGGTGCTGATTCCCACCGCGACGCTGGCGACGGATGGTGCGCACTCCCTGACCGCCTCGATCCGCGACGCGGCCGGCAACTCCGGCGCAGCTTCCTCCGCGATCGCCTTCACCCTGGATCGCACGGGGCCGGGCGCACCCGGGGCGCCGAATCTCACGGCCGCGTCGGATAGCGGTGTCTCGAGTACCGACGACATCACCACTGACCAGACGCCGACGGTCTCGGGCAGTGGCGCCGCCGCCGGCGCCACGGTCAATCTGTACGACACGGACGGTGTAACGCTCCTAGGCACGGATACGGCAAACGGCCTGGGGAGCTGGTCGATCACCACGTCGGCGTTGTCGAGCGGCGTACATTCGCTGACCGCGCGACAGCTCGACGCGGCCGGCAACCTCGGTGCGGCTTCGACGGCGCTCAACGTCACCGTCGATCGCCAGGGGCCGGCCTTCGGCAGCGCGGTCGCGGCGAACGAGGGCTTCACGCCGCTGACGATCTCGGCCACCACGCTCGGTGGCAGCGACGACTTCAGCGCGACTGCCGGGCTGCGCGTCACGGCTGCGACGTTCGTCTCGGGGACCGGCTTTGCTGCCGGCGACCTGACGATCGTGGTCGCCGGTGGATCGGCGACCATCACGCGCGACGCGGGCACGGCGAACCAGAACGGAAGCTTCGTACTGTCGGTGACGATGCAGGACGAGGCGGGCAACTCCACCCAGCAGAACGTCACGGTGACGGTCGCGTCCGTCAACGATCCACCGGCGGGAGCGAACGCCAGCGTCACGACCTCGGTCGATACTCCTTACGTCTTCGGGCTCGCGAACTTCGCATTGACGGATGCGTCCGACTCGCCGGCCAACTCGCTGCAGTCGGTGGTCCTGACCACGCTGCCCGCTGCGGGCCAGCTGCGGCTCGCCGGTGCGCCGGTGGTCGCGGGCCAGGAGATCTCCGCGGCGAATGTCGCCGCGGGCAGTCTCACGTTCGTCCCCGCGGTCGGCGCCTCGGGCAACGACTACGCGACCTTCACCTTTCAGGTCCGGGACAACGGCGGCACTGCCAATGGTGGTATCGACCTCGATCCGACGCCGAACACCATGACGATCGACGTCGCTGCGAGCCTTGTCCTTGGAGAGTCCGATGTCCCGCTGGACACCGGAACGTTCTCCCTGGTCGCCGCCGTCGACGGCACCCTGTCCCTCGTTCCGTCGGCCGATCTCGTGTCCGGTTCGTCCGCGCCAACGGCGGGTGCCGGCCTGGACGGGCTGACGCGCGTCGGCCTCGAACTGCTCGAGCCGACCTCGACGCTGATGTGATGGCACGCCCGCCCCTCAACTGGCTCGGAGCGGGACTCGCATTGCTGGCGACTCCCGCGCCGTTCGTCGCGGGGGCGGAGCCGCTGGCGAACGTCGTGCGCGATGCGCTGGGTTCGCACCCGGCGGTCGCGGCGGCCGAGGCAGGCGCCGAATCGGGCGCCTTCCTGGTCGAGCAGGCGCGGTCGGCGCGCCGACCTCGGTTCGCTTTGGTCGCAGATCCCGGGCGACGTTACGACTCCGCCGGCGGCGAGGTCGGCGACGTCGGGCTGCGCGGCTCCATGCTGCTCTACGATGGTGGGCGGACCCGAGAATCGATTGCACGCGAGGAGGATCGCGCCGCGGTCGCGCGCGCGACCACGCGTCTTACGACCCAGGAGGTCGCGGCACGAGTCTGCGAGATCTACCTCGAATGGCTGCGCCAGGAGCAGCTCGCGGCGCTGGCCGCAGGCAACGTCGCCACGCACCAATCCCTGTACGATCGCGTCGCCGAGATCGCCAGCTTCGATCACGGTCGCGGCTCCGACCTGCTGCAGGTCGGCACCCGTCTCGAGCAGGCGAGGGTGGTGCTCGCCGCGCGGCGTGGCGCGGCACGGGATGCACGCGCCGTCCTGGCGCACTGGGTCGGGCGCGAGGTCTCCGGCGTGGAGCCGCCACGCGATCCCGGCTCGTTCCTGCCGGCGACGATGGCCGACGCAGCACCTCTGGTGGAGCGCCACCCGGCCGTGCTGGCGGCCGATGCCGAGGCGCGCGCCGCGACCAGCGTGTCGCAGGCCGCCGCGACCTGGAATCGTCCTCGAGTCGAGCTGCTCGCTACGGCGGGCAGCCCGACGGGCCTCGCGGGGGAGCGGCACTACTTCGACGACCTCAGCCTGCGCGTGGCGGCGAGCTGGATGCCCTTCGACGGTGGCGACGGCCGCGCCGCGTGGCGCGCGGCCGAGCGCCAGGCCTTGCAGTCGAAGGAGCTGGCGCGTGCCGCGCGGCTCGACCTGTCCGCGCGCCTGGCGGCCCTGTGGAGCGAGCGCGTGGCGCGCGAGGAGCGGTTGCGCGGCTACGATCGAGTGGTGGAGACCTCGGCCGCGGTCCGCGATGCCTACTGGCAGCAGTTCACGATCGGCCGTCGCTCGATCGTCGACCTGCTGAACGCCGAGCAGGAAGCATTCCAGGCGCGGTTCTCGGCCGAGGACGAGCGGCTCGGGCTGGTGCAGCACGAGCATCGCATGCTCGCGGTGGCCGGGTTGCTGACGGGCTGGCTCGGAGTCGCTCCCCCGGATGGCGACGAGCCATGAGCGGTGCCGGCATGCCCTCGGCGGTGGAGGCGTCCGGGGACTCGACCTGGCTGACCGCGCTGCGCCTGCTGCTGAGGCAGCATGGCCTCACCCGCTCCGAGGCGTCGCTGGCGGCCGAACTGCCGCGTGGCCCGTTGTCGGGCGAACAGGTGCTGCTGCGGGCCGCCGCGGCCGCCGGCTGCGAGGCCCGATGCCGGATCCGCGGCTTCGACGACCTCGATGAGGCCCTTCTGCCCGTCGTCCTCGACCTCGGTGCGCACGGCGCCGGCGTGCTGTTGACGCGCCGCGGCGCGGGACGCTGCCTGATCGTCGAACCTGGCGGGGCGGCGCGCGAGACGGACGCGTCCGAGGCGGCCAGCCTCTACGCCGGCCGCTGCTTCCTGGTGTCGCCCCCGCGCGGGTCGCGCGGGCCGGCGGCGTCTCAGACAGCCAGCGACGCGGGCGGCCATTGGCTCTGGAGCGTGATCTGGCGCTACCGTGGCTACTACGCCGAGACCGCGCTCGCCGCCGTGCTGGTCAACGTACTCACGCTGGCGGGCACGTTCTTCGTCATGAATGTTTACGACCGCGTCATCGTCAACCAGGCGTACGTGACGCTCTGGACGCTGGCTGCGGGCGTCACGGTGGCGATCGGGTTCGAATGGCTGGCCCGCTGCCTGCGTGGCTGGCTGATCGATTCGGCCGGCCGCAAGGCCGATCTCGTGATCGGCTCGAGGCTTTTCCAGCAGGTGCTGGCGGTGCGTCTCGAGCAGCGGCCGGCGTCCGCCGGAGCCATGGCGAGCCAGCTCCGGGAATTCGAGTCGGTGCGCGACTTCGCGAGCTCGCTGACGCTGGTGACGCTGACGGACCTGCCGTTCCTGCTGCTCTTCATGGGCGTGATGGCGTACATCGCCGGGCCACTTGCCTGGGTGCCCGTTGCACTGGTAGCGATGCTCGCCGTGGTGGCGGTTGCCGCGCAGTATCCGCTCGCGCGCTACGTGCGCGAGAACCTCGACCAGTCGTCGCGCCGGCACGGCCTGCTGGTCGAAGCGCTGCTCGGCGCGGAGACTTTGAAGGCGCTACGGGCCGAAGGGTTGATGCAGGGCCGTTACGAGACGGCGAGTGCGGCGGCGGCGGCGAGCGCGATGCGGGGCCGCTGGCTCACGCACGTGATCCTGAACCTGTGCATGGCGGCGCAGAGCCTCGCGACCGTGATCATGGTTGTCTGGGGCGCTTACCTGATCGGCCGGGGACAGCTCTCGCTGGGCGCGCTGATCGGCGCCGTGATGCTCGCCTCGCGCTGTCTCGCACCGATGGGTGGCCTCGTGGCGCTGGCCGTCCGCTTCCAGCAGGCACGCGCCGCGCTGGGGACCCTCGACGCACTGATGGCCAAGCCGACCGACCGTGAGGCCGGCCGGAGCTATCTCGACCTCGGCCGGCCGGCCGGCGCGCTGCGCTGCGTCGACGTGTCGTTCCGGCATTCGCCGGATCGCGCCAACGCCGTCTGCGCCTTCGACCGGGGATTCGCGGCCGGGGAGCGCGTCGCCCTGATTGGGCGGATCGGCGGTGGCAAGTCCACCTTGCTGCGCCTGCTCGGCGGGCTCTACGCGCCCTCGTCGGGCCAGGTGCTGCTCGACGGCATCGACCTGCGGCAACTGGACCCTGCCGACGTCCGCCGCTACGTCGCCTACGTCGGCCAGGAAGCCCAGCTGTTCCAGGGAACACTGCGCGAGAACCTGCTCGCCGGCAGCCCCGGGACCGGCGATGCGGAACTGGTAGCCGCCTGTCGCGAGACCGGCATCGACGATCTGGCCGCGCGGGATCCGCTCGGCTACGACCTGCGGATCGGCGAGGGCGGGCAGGGTCTGTCCGGCGGCCAGCGCCAGCTGGTGGCGCTGACCCGTGCCTTGCTGTCGAGGCCCGCGGTCCTGCTGCTCGATGAACCGACCAGCGCGATGGACGGCGAGTCCGAACGCAAGGCGATGAACGCGGCTTTCCGGCTCGCCGGAACGGCGACGATCGTGCTGGTCACGCATCGCATGCCGCTGCTCTCGCTGGTCTCGCGGGTCGTGGTGCTCGACGCCGGCCGCTGCGTCGCGGACGGTGGCCGGCAGGAGGTGCTGCGTTCGCTGCAGGATGGCGGCGTGGCGGCGGCCGCGGCGCCGCAGCCGCCAGTGCTGCGGATCACCGTGCCGCCGGTCCGCGAGGTCCGGCAGACATGAGCGTCCGCGCCGAAGACCTCGGATTCGTCTCGGACATGCAGCGCGCCTTGCTCGAGGAGCGGCGCCGCGGGCCACGCTGGTTGCTGATCATCATTGCCGCGCTGCTGGCGAGCGCCACTGCCTGGGCCGCCTTCAGCCGCGTCGAGGAGATCACACAGGGTCCGGCCCGCGTCGTGCCGTCGAGTCGCGAGCAACTCGTCCAGAGTCTCGAAGGCGGTATCGTGCAGGCGCTGCTGGTGCGCGAGGGCGACGTCGTCGCGCAGGGGCAGCCGCTGGTACGCATCGACCCGACCAAGGCGGATGCGGCGTTTCGCGAGGGGCGCAGCAAGGCGATGGCGCTGCGCGCGATGTCGGTGCGGCTCGCGGCCGAGTCACGCGGGCTCGAACTACGGTTCCCGGCAGGGATGGAGATCGACCCCGGCCTGGTCGACAACGAGCGCCGCAACTTCGCCGCGCGCCGTCGGGCGCTCGAGGAAGGCCTCGCGACCCAGCGCCGCAGCCAGGCGCTGCTCGCCCGCGAGATAGAAATGACCGCACCGATGGTCGATCGCGGACTGGTCGCGGAAGTGGAACTGCTGCGGATGCGCCGGCAGCACAACGACCTCGAGATGCAGATTGCGGAGCGCCGCAACCGCTTCCGCGCCGAGGCGGCCAGTGAGCTGGCGCGCGTGGAGGCCGAGCTGGCCCAGGTTTCCGGGATGCTGACGGCACGCAAGGACCAGGTGGAGCGCACGGTGCTGCGCTCCCCGGTGCGCGGTACCGTCAGCAATCTGCGGGTGACGACGATCGGCGGCGTGATCCAGCCCGGGCAGGAGATCATGGAGATCGTGCCGCTGGACGAGCGCCTGCTGGTCGAAGCGCGGATCGCGCCCCGCGACGTGGCCTTCATCCGTCCCGGCCTGCCGGCGACGGTCAAGCTGACAGCCTACGACTATACGGTCTATGGTGCGCTACAGGGGCGCGTGGAACTGATCAGCGCCGACACGCTTGCCGACGAGCGCCGCGCCGAGGAGTCGGCGTACTACCGGGTCCTGGTGCGCACCGAGGATACGCTCGGCCGCACGGGCGGCCCGCCGCTGGCGATCATCCCGGGCATGACGGCCACCGTGGAAATCCGCAGCGGAGAGAAGACGGTGCTCGACTACCTGCTCAAGCCGGTGCGACGGAGCCGGGAGGCCTTGCGCGAACGCTGAGCGCGGGCGCGCGCCGCCGGGCCCGCGGTCACCCGCGCTGCTTGAAATCCTCGGGCGTGAGCTGGTGTCGCCCCAGCAGCTTGTAGAAATCCGTGCGGTTGCGCTTGGCGAGGCGCGCGGCCTGACTGACGTTGCCGCCGGTGATCTGCAGGATCTGCGACAGATAGCTGCGCGTGAACTCGTCGCGCGCCTCGTCGAACGAGGGCAGGCGGCCGCCGGCGCCGCCGAGCGACTGCTGCACGAGCTCGACCGGGATGATCGGCGTCTGCGACAGCGCGACGTTCTGCCGCACGACGTTCTGCAGCTGGCGGATGTTGCCGGGCCAGTCCGCGGTCGCCAGCAGCTCGACGGCTTCGGGTGCGTAGATCTTGCGCAGGCCGGTCTCGCGCGCGAGCTGCGCGAGGAAGTGGCCGACGAGCAGCGGGATGTCCTCGCGATGGCGCGCCAGCGACGGCATCTCGATGTGCACGACGTTCAGGCGGTAGTACAGGTCCTCGCGGAACGCGCCGGCCGTCATGAGCTGCTGCAGGTCGCGGTGCGTGGCCGAGATCACGCGCACGTTGACCGGGATGCTCTCGGTGCTGCCGACGGGGCGGATGGTGTTCTCCTGCAGCACGCGCAGCAGCTTGACCTGCAGCGCGAGCGGCATGTCGCCGATCTCGTCGAGCATCAGCGTGCCGCCTTCGGCCGCCTGGAACAGGCCGCGGTGCTGCTTGATCGCACCCGTGAACGAGCCCTTCTCGTGACCGAAGAGCTCCGACTCCAGCAGTTCCTCGGCCATGGCCGAGCAGTTGATCGCGACGAAGGGCTTGTGGCGGCGCGGGCTCGCCTTGTGGATCGCGCGCGCCAGCAGCTCCTTGCCGGTGCCGCTCTCGCCGGTGATCAGCACGCGCGCGTCGGTGCCGGCGACCATGTGTGCCTGTGCGAGGCGCTCTTCCATGAGCGCGCTGCGGGTGATGATCTCGCCGCGCCAGTCCTCGGCGCTCTCGCTGAAGCCCGAGATCCGCAGCGCCTTCTGCACCTGGTCGAGCAGCTCCTGCTTGTCGACGGGCTTGGTCAGGAAGCCGAAAGCGCCCATCTGCGTGGCCTGCACGGCATCGGGGATGGTGCCGTGGGCCGTGAGGATGATGACCTTGAGGCCCGGATAGCGGTTCTGCAGCTCCTTGAGCAG
>JADLDF010000240.1 GCA_020846815.1 Gammaproteobacteria bacterium
GCCACGGCCGCGCGCGCCAGCACCGGCACGAACTCGCGCTGGCCGCCGGAGGCACTGCCCTGCCCACCCGGCAGCTGCACGGAATGGGTCGCGTCGAAGACCACGGGGCAGCCAGTCTCGCGCATGATCGAGAGTGCGCGCATGTCCGACACCAGGTTGTTGTAGCCGAAGGAGAAGCCGCGCTCGCAGACCATGACCTGCGCATTGCCCGTGGCACGCGCCTTGTCGACGACGTTCTTCATCTCCCAGGGCGAGAGGAACTGGCCCTTCTTGATGTTGACCGGCTTGCCCTGCGCGGCGACGCCGCGGATGAAGTTGGTCTGGCGGCAGAGGAAGGCCGGGGTCTGCAGCACGTCGACGACCGCCGCGACCTCGGCCAGCGGCGTGTCCTCGTGCACGTCGGTGAGCACCGGCACGCCGAAGCGCGCGCGGATGCCCTCCAGCACCTTGAGCCCCGCCTCGAGCCCCGGGCCGCGGAAGCTCGTGCCCGAGGAGCGGTTCGCCTTGTCGAACGAAGCCTTGAAGACGTAGGGGATGCCGAGGGCGCGCGTGGTCTCGAGCAGCCGGCCGGCGACCTCCTGGCAGAGCGCCTCGCTCTCGATGACGCAGGGCCCGGAGATCAGGAAGAACGGGCGATCGAGGCCGACTTCGAAATCCGCGAGCTTCATGATCGGGGTCCGGCGGGGGCAGCGAGGCCGCTCAGGCGGTGGCCGCCGCGGGCAGCTGCGCCGCGCGGTGCGCGCGCGCCGCCTTGACGAAGCCAGTGAACAGCGGATGGCCGCCGCGCGGCGTCGAGGTGAACTCCGGGTGGAACTGCGTCGCGAGGAACCAGGGGTGGCCCGGCAGCTCGATGATCTCGACCAGCCCGTCCCTGGAGAAGCCGGAGAACTTCAGGCCGCCGCGCTGGTAACGCTCGAGGTAGGTGTTGTTGAATTCGTAGCGGTGGCGGTGGCGCTCCTGGATCTCGTCGCGACCGTAGAGCTCGCGGGCGAGGCTGTTCGGCGCGAGATCGACGGCCTGCGCGCCGAGGCGCATCGTGCCGCCGAGCGCCGAGGCCTCGTCGCGCTGCTGCGCGCCGCGGGCCGCGTCCTGCCACTCCGCGATCAGCGCGATCACCGGATTGGGCGTCGCGCGGTTGAACTCGGTGCTGTTGGCGGCGTCGAGGCCGAGCACGCCGCGGCCGTACTCGATCACCGCGAGCTGCATGCCGAGGCAGATGCCGAGATAGGGGATGCGGTTCTCGCGCGCGAAGCGCACCGCCTGGATCTTGCCCTCGATGCCTCGCTCGCCGAAGCCGCCCGGCACCAGGATCGCGTCCATGCCCTTCAGGGCATGCACGCCATGGCCCTCGATGTCGGTCGATTCGAAGTAGTGGATGTTGACCCGCGTGCGGCTCTTGATGCCGCCGTGGATCAGGGCCTCGTTGAGCGAGATGTAGGAGTCGCGCACCTGGACGTACTTACCGACCATGGCGATGTCGACCTGGCCGTCGGGATTCGCCTTGGCGTTGACGACCGCGCGCCACTCGGTGAGGTCCGTGGGCGGCACCTCGAGGCGCAGCTTGTCGACGACGATGTCGTCGAGACCCTCTTCGTGGAGCAGCATCGGGATCTTGTAGATGTCGTCGGCGTCGATGGCCGAAATCACCGCGCGCTCCTCGACGTTGGTGAACAGCGCGATCTTGCGGCGCTGTTCCTCGGGCAGCGGGTGCTGGCAGCGGCAGAGCAGCACGTCCGGCTGGATGCCGATGCCGCGCAGCTCCTTGACCGAGTGCTGCGTGGGCTTGGTCTTGATCTCGCCCGAGCCGCCGACGACCGGCACCAGCGTCAGGTGCATGAAGACGCAGTTGTTGCGCCCGAGCTCGACGCCGAGCTGGCGGATGGCCTCGAGGAACGGCAGCGACTCGATGTCGCCTACCGTGCCGCCGATCTCGACCATGCAGACGTCGGCGTCGCCCGCGCCGAGCAGGATGCTGCGCTTGATCTCGTCGGTGATGTGCGGGATCACCTGCACCGTCGCGCCGAGGTAGTCGCCGCGGCGCTCCTTGGCGATGACCCGCTCGTAGATGCGGCCGGTCGTGAAGTTGCTGTGCCGCCCCGTGGTCGTGTGGACGAAGCGCTCGTAGTGACCGAGATCGAGGTCGGCCTCGGTGCCGTCGGTGGTGACGAACACCTCGCCGTGCTGGAACGGGCTCATCGTGCCCGGATCGACGTTGATGTAGGGGTCGAGCTTGACCATCGCGATCTTGAGACCGCGGGCCTCGAGGATCGCACCGAGCGAGGCCGAGGCGATGCCCTTCCCCAAAGAGGAAACGACGCCGCCGGTGACGAAGACGAAACGAGGCATGGGAGACCCGCCGCAGAAATGGCGCGGCCGCCATCGCAGCGATGGCGGCCGGCACGTCGGGGCGTCAGGGTAGCAAAATGGCGCCCCTGCCTCAACGACCGCGGGTCAGCCGGCGGCGGCTCCGGCCGCCCGGCCGAGACCATTGCGCACCGACTCGACGACCCAGTCGTTCAGGGACTCGTCCGGCAGGATCGCCTCGCTCTCCACGTAGAGCACGTCCTGCGGGCGGGACGCATGCCGTACGCCCTCGCCGATCACGTTGCGCTGGAACTTGTGGTCGTAGGCGACATAAACGGACACCACGATGTCCTTCTTCTTCGTGGCCAGGATCTGGTCGACCGCCTTGCGCGTCGGCTCCATCGAGTAGTTCACGAGGTGCTCGCTCCAGGCGCAGTTGATGGTGTCGATCCCGAGCTCCTACTCGAGGTGGCGCCCGATCTCGGCCATCAGCGCCTCCCACTGCTGGTTGAACCTGTCGTCTCCGTAGGCCGCCAGCGTCACGCCGTAGTCGCGGCCCTCGCCCTCCTTCAGCAGAGCGCGCGCCGCAGCGATGCTCCGGCGGGAAAAGCGCCCCGTTCGCGTGCGCGAGCGCGAGCGAAGATCAGCTCGCCGGTCTCGGGCCGCAGGCCCGCGCTCGAGCGTGAATCGCCGACGATGCCGTACAGCGGCCGCTCCGCCGCCCGCGCCCGCACCAGGCCATGATCGAAGTGCGATTCGAGCGCATCGACGACTCCCGTACGGGCCGTGCGCTGTTCCTCACCGTAGCGCACGGGCTCGCCGAACCCGACCATCTCGGGCTTGAACTCGAACGGCGCCGCGCGCTCCTGCAGTGGACCGTTGACGTGGAACCCGACGAACGCCGCGACTGCTACGGCGCTCAGCAGGAGCCTTCGCCAGGGCAGGTCTGCGTGGACCACGCGCCGCCCTCTCCGCCCGGGCGGAATGCTCAGAACCGGTAGGTTCCCGTCACGCCGAAGTTGCGCGACTCCGGCAGGAAGCCGACGAAGGCACGGGAATTCGCCGTGCGCGGCCCGGTGCCGTCGTCGTCCTTGAACGCGACCGAGCGCAGGATCGTGGTCGGCGTGTCGTCGTCGGTCACGTTGCGGCCCCAGAGCGTGAGGTCCCACTTCTCGCCCGACAGTGTGAAGCGCAGGCCGAGGTTTTCGCGCGGGCCGACGTAGTTCAGGTTGAAGAAGCCCTCGTACTGCTTGCTGAGGCGGATGTAGTCGGCACGCGCCGACCAGCGCAGGCCGGTCGAGCCGAGCGCGTGGCCGAGGGTCGCGGCGGCCGAGAAGTGGTACTCGGGCTGTGCCGGGATGCTGGTATTGAGGCCGACGTAGTTCGCGCCCTGCAGCGACTGCGCCGCCGGGCAGTAGGGGCTCGCCACCGAGCCCATCGGCGAAACCGCGAGCGGTGCGCAGATCGGCTGCACGATGGTCGTGCCGTAGGCGAGGATACCCTCGGTCGCCTCGGTCGCCGAATTGGTGCGGCCGCTCTCGATGCGCGTGTCGTTCATCGAGTAGCCGAGGCGCAGCGTCAGCCAGTCCTTGAACAGCTCGCCGGTGGCCTCGACCTCGAAGCCGCGCACGCTGGTCTCGCCGAAGTTGGTGACGTAGCGGGTGATGGTCTGCACGCCGCCGCACTCGCCGGGCAGGCAGATGCCCTGCGACTCCTGGTTGGTCCAGTCGATGTAGAACGCCGAGGTGAGCAGCGTCAGGCGCCCGTCGAGGAATCGGCCCTTGAGGCCGAGCTCGTAGTTCTTCGCCTCCTCTTCGCGCGTGAAGCGCAGCTGCGTCGGCAGCTCGGGCGCGGTGTTGATCGTCACCGGCTTGCTGCCTTCGGAATAGACGGCGTAGATCATGAGGTCGTCGTTGACCTTGAAGTCGACCGTGGCGCGGGGCAGCACGCTGTTGGTCTTGGCATCGGCCGCGAGCGAGTTGACCGGGTTGTCGTACTCGACCTCGTCGCGCTGCCAGCGCGCCTCTGCGGCCACGCTGAGCCGGTCGGTCAGGTCGTACTCGAGCCGGCCGTAGCCGGCGATGTTGGTCGCGCCGAGCGTACCGGCATTGGCCGCCGCCGCCGGGAGACGATAGGTGGCGACCTCGCTGCGCTCGTTGTCGAACCAGTAGACGCCGGCCAGCCAGCCGAAGGGACCGTCGTGCTGCCCGACCAGGCGCAGCTCCTGCGACTTGTCGGTGTACTCGAAGGTACGATCGAAGGTGATCGCGGGCAGGCCCACGATCGCAGCATAGGTCAGCGCCGCACGGTAGGTCAGATCGAAGGCGTCGCGCTGCTTCTCGCGCGTATACGCGGAGATGGACGACAGCTTCGCGAACCCGAGGTCCCAGTTCAGCTCGAGCGAGGTCCGCGTCGCCTTGCGGTCCATGCCGGCCTCGCCGTCGCTGGCGGTGTAGCGCCCCGTGAACGGCGCGGCGATCGAGCCGTTGGCCGTGGCCAGGAAGATGTCGGCCGGAGTGATGTGCAGCTCGCCGCAGTAATAGGTCGGGATGCCGGTCGGGGTCGCGCGCAGACAGTTGTTGGCGAGCGAGCCCTGCGCGCCCACCGCGACCTGCTCGTCCGAATCCTTGGTGTAGAGCACCCGCAGGTAGGCGTCGAAGTTGTCGGTCGGCTTCCACAGCAGGCCGAGCGGGTTGTTGTTGGTCGACTGGCCGCCGATGTTGCGCCGGCCGTCGAAGTTGTTCACGTACTCGCCGTCGAGCGAGAAGTCGCGCGCGCCGAGCAGGAACGAGGTGGTCTCGCCGATCGGGCCCGAGAGCAGCACCGACACCTCCTGGCGGGAGTGCTCGCCCAGCGTCGCGTTGACCTGGCCTTCGAACTCGCGCCCCGGGCGGCGAGTGACGTAGTTGATCGCGCCGCTAAGCGTGGAACGGCCGAACAGTGCGCTCTGCGGCCCCTTCAGCACCTCGACGCGCTCGACGTTGCTGAGCTCGACACCCTGTGCCGAGGAGGAACCGACGAACACGCCGTCGACGTAGACACCGACATAACCCTGGGTCGGGCTGACGGTGTTGATGCCGCGCATCGAGATGCGGTCGCCGCTGCGTCCCTGCGAGGAGCTGATGAACAGCCCGGGTGTGCTCTCGGCGATGTCGCGGATGCTGGTGAAGCCGGCTGCTTCGATGTCCTTGGCCGAGACCGCCGAGATCGCCAGCGGTACGTCGATGAGGCGCTCCGCCACCTTGCGCGCGGTGACGGTGATCTCGGTGATGTCCGTATCGTCCCCCCCCGCGCCCTGCCCCAGAGCCGGCACCGCGGTAAGAGCCGCACCCGCGGCCATCGCGGTCAGTCTTCCGATCGAAATCGAACGTTGCAATGACATAGTGACTCCCGGTCGATACGCCCCGTCGCACGGGGCTGTAGTTGGAATACGATCAGCTCTGGCGCCCGGCCGCGCTGCGGCGCTGCGGCACGAGCACCGCCAGCACGCCGAGACCGACGAACACCGCCAGCGCCGCGGTGGTCTCGGCGACGTAGTTCCAGGGCTCCATCCAGAACTCCTCGTAGAAGCCCCAGCGCGGGAAGAACTCGCCGAAGGGGATCCACAGGATCGCCTTGGTCGGGATCGCGTAGCGGATCCCGGCCATGACCCGCGTGTAGTGCAGCAGGCGCCAAAGCAGGTACCCGCCCCAGACGGCCAGGGCTCCGACCGCCACATAGGTCGCCGGATGGTGATAGCCGAAGTAGCGCGGGTCGCCGAGGAACAGCGACACGCCGTAGCAGAACCACAACACCGTCAGCGTCTCGAGGAAGGTGATCCGGCCGAAATTGCGCACATGTCCTGATTCCGGCCGCCCGAGATTCAGACGCAGCACCCGCTGCAGCCAGCGGAAGGCGTTGCACTTGGTGTCCTTGTCGAACACGAAATAGACCAGCACTGCGATGCAGATGCCGATCGAGCCCTGGATGAACAGCAGGTTCACGGGGCGGCGGCTGCCTTCGATCTCGGCCATCGGCATGTGCAGCGAGAGCTCGTTGAACTTGAACGCGTACGCCGCCCAGCCGGTCCACATCAGCATCGCCGAGAGGTAGCCGAGCAGCGTACCGGTGCTCTCCCGTGAGCTGCGCACCGCGACCAGCAGCAGCACGAGCGCAAGGCAGCCGATCGAGAACAGCACCCAGAACCTGCTTCCCGTCCCCGCGATCTGGCTCGCCGCGGCGCTGAGACTGTGGCTCAGCGGCGTGCCGAGCAGCGCGACGATCAGCGCCAGCAGTCCGATGAACGGCGGACGGTGCCAGCGGGCGAGACTCCCCGGCGGCTCCGGATTCACGTTCGACGGAGTGGCATTCATGGCAGCGCGTGCCCCCTGTGGCGTTCGTGTCCGGGACGGTGCTCGTGCACATGGGCGGTGCCGTCGGCATGGACATGCGCGGCAGTCGGATGATTGTGGCCCACCTCGGCCAGCGTCCAGCGATGCAGCTCGGGCTTTTCCTTCTTCAGCATCTCGATCGCCCGGCGCCGGTTCTGCTCGATGTCGGTCCAGGGATTGAAATGGAAGTAGTTGAAGAGCTCCGAGTCGGTGCGGCCGAGCGCGATGCAGCCGTGCTCGCTCGCGAAAGCGCCGTGGTTGATGTAGGGCGGGCGCCAGAAGTAGCCGCCGGTAGGCAGGTAGCCGAACTGCATCATCCAGGACGTGCCCCAGATGTGGTACGACTCCTCGCTGCAGTCGTGGTAAGAGATGTTGTCCTGCCAGTAGTTCGGCGTCATGCAGTAGAGGAAGGTGCAGGCCTTCGTGACCGGGTCGACGCGCAGCACCTTGGTCAGGCAGCCCGGCGCGACGCCGGGCGCCTTGCGCACGACCGGGTTCCATTGCATGCCGTTGTAGGTGTCGAGCGTCAGGACACCGTCGCGGAACGCGCCCCGCGGATCTTCGGGCGAGGCGACGAAGCTGGGTTCACCATAGTTGTAGAAGACGAGCAGCCGCGCGCTGCGCGGCACGCGCATCGCCGGCAGCGAAACACCGGGGGGCACCCAGAGATAGCGCCCTGGTTCCCAGGTCTCCTGCCCGGCGACGATCTGGCCGTCGAGCACGAAGAGCTCCATCTCCGTGTAGCTGAAGCCCGCAGGACGGCTCCAGCCCGTCTCGAGTTTCAGGATCAGCGAACACGCGCCGCTCTCGTCGTCGACGCTGAGCGTCTTGTAGTGCGTTCCGCGCGGGAAACCGGGCAGCGTCAGCCGTCGGAACGGCGTATCGCGCTCGTCGTAGGGCTCGATGTGCTGACGGGCCATGGGAGTCCTCTCACCAGTAGTGGGTCCAGCGCGAGTTCGCCTGGAAGTGCTTGAAGGCCGCGAGCTTGTCCGGCGGCAGGTGCTGCGAATAGAGGCCTGGATCGTAGCGCTCGCGGTAGGCGTCGAACACGTGCCGGTACATCGACAGATGCACGTCCGGTATCCGGTGCCGCGTACGGAACTCCTTCATCGGCAGCACCGCGCGGCGGCGCGTCTCGAACTTGTCCGCCTCCGCCAGCACCTCGCCGCGCGGCCCGAAGATCGCCGAGCGGCCCACCCAGTCGTTCTTCGAGGCGCTCTCCTCGAAGAAGTCCGGACTGCCGGCGCCGGTGTTCAGGCTGTTGTTGACCAGGGTCGTGTAGAGGCTGTTGTGGTAGGAGGTCAGCCGCATGTCCTCCCACTCGCAGCCGCCGGTGGCGACGCGGCAGATGATCTCGGCGCCCTTCAGTGCCATGCAGCGGAACAGCTCGGGTTCGAACTGCACCGCCGACATGGCGATGTTGCCGATGTCGGTGCGCGCGATCGGCACGACGCGGTCCCAGCCGTAGCGCTCGACGTATTCGTCGAGCACGTCGTAGATCGTCGTCGTGAAGTTCTCGGCGCCGGGGAACATGCCACGGACGTTGCGCTGCTTCCAGTGCACGTCGACGACCTCGCCCGCCGGCCCGACCAGCACCTGCCAGTTGAAGACGTGGTCCGGCCAGGCGGCGTCGCGGGCCAGACAGCCGAAGGCGACGTAGCAGTTCCAGCGCCTGGCGCGGGCCGCGATCTCCAGCACCTCGGGGCCGGGGACCTCGATTGCGACGTTGAGGCACTGGCGGCGCGTCCAGTGCAGCCGGTAGCCCTGCAGCGGGAACTCGTGGAAGCACAGGAGGTCGCAGCGGCCGCCGAACTGCTGTGCCTTGTCGATGCAGGCGAGCATGTAGTCGAGGTTCGCGCGCAAGCCCGCCTGCGGCGCGTCGCCGTCGATGCCGTTGACGCGCGTCTGCACGACGCCGACCGCGATCGTATCGGCACGCAGCGGCACGGTCTCGTAGGTACCGTCCGGTAGAACCATGCTCCCCCCGCCCCCGGCGCCGTCGCGCGCGGTCATTTCCTTGTCATATCAATAATACAACTCACCGCGGGACGCAACCTGCGGCTATCCGCAGCTGCCGCGCGTGCGCAACGGCAGCGGGTCGAACACCCAGCCACCCTCCCCCCGCCGCGCCGGACCGGGCACGACCCGCGCCGGGCCGTCGTGCGGACGCGCGAGTACATGCGTGTCGATCTCCCAGCCGCGCGCCGCGAGCTCCTTGACCATTGCGCGGAAGCGCACCGGCAGCCGGTCCGACACCACCGAGAGCTCGTCGGCCATGCCCGAGGGCACGAACTCCGGTGTCAGATGTTCGACGACCGCCGCGTCCTGCTCGTAGACGGCGATGATGCCGCGCCGCCGCTCCTCGTCGTGCTCGGGCTCGAGCTTGTAGTTGCGCGCCTGGATCCAGAATGTCGTCGTCTCGGTCGCGCAGATCGGCGTCTTGCAGGAGAAGATCACCTGGCTGATCTGCGGACTGATCTTCTGCAGGATCATGACCGTCAGCCCCGACATGTGGAACTGGATCTCGCTCTGCGGCTTGCGGCGGCCCTGAGGCGCCGCACCGCTCTCGCGCAGTGCCTCGCCGAGCGCGCCGGACTTCTGCGTCTTTTCCGAGGAGGTGAAGCTGTGGCCGCTGACCGCACCCCAGGGCAGCTCGCGTATCGGCGCGTCTTCGACCACGGCCGCGTCGGGGTTGCCGAAGGCCGGATGAACGAAGTGCACGTGCGCCGTATCGAGACCATTCTCGGTGACGCGCTGCCAGTTGGCCTTGTAGTCGAAACGACCGTGGACAGTGCGCCAGCCGGGCGCACCGAACACGCCGTCGAAACAGTCCGGCAGCGGCGGGCGCTCGGCCTCGGGCAGATCGCCGAGAAAGACCCAGATCATGCCGTACCTGCACTGCACGGGATAGGCGTCGACGCGCGCGCGCGCCGGGATCTTCGCCTCGAGGCCGAGCGACGGAATCCTGCGGCAGCGGCCGTCCGCGCCGAATTCCCAGCCGTGATAGGGACAGGCGATGCGTCCGTTCTTCACGCCGCCGCGCGCCAGTGCACCGCCGCGATGCACGCAGATGTTGCTGACGCAGGCGACCTCGCCGTCTTCGGTCCGCCACAGCGCGAAATCCTGGCCCAGCATCCGCACGCCGAGCGGCTGCGCCTCGGGCAGCTCGTCCTCGAAGCAGGCCACGTACCACAGGTTGATCAGCACCGTTCGACTCCCTTCCCTGGTTTCATCCGTGAATGCGCTTCAACGGGCGAGGCTGCGCACCAGCTCGCGGTACCGGAGACGCCGCGCCTCACCGGCCGGCCCGTCGAGATCCTCGAGCACGATGCGCAGCATGCGCCGGATCAGTGCGCGCCGCCGCGCGGCGCGGCGCGCCGCGCCGGTCTCGTCGGGCTCGAAGGCGGCAAGTGCCTGCCGGTCGAGCCCGCCGCCGCGCAGCAGCAGCTCGCGCAGCGTGTCGAGCTCCTCGGACAGCACCGAGACCTCGGCGGCGAGAGCGAGCGTCATCGACAACAGGCGTTCGCTGTCGGCATCCTGCAGGCTGACGGGGCGCGCACCCTTGGGCACCCGTGGCCGCGGCCGGCGGCCGCCGCCCAGTCCGGCATTATCGGCTGGCATCAGGCTGCTCCGCGCCGCGCGCCGAACAGCCACCACGGCCGTCCGTTGATGAAGGCCCGCGCACCCGTGTCGTAGTCGAGGTCGAACATCGTGGCGGGGTCGAAACCCGCCGCGTGCGCCAGGGCCGGCAGGTCGAGCTCGTGCAGCGTGCGCCAGAACGGCTCGTTGTTGTGCTCGGTGTCCCAGTCGGCCATGAACGTCTCCAGCGGGTCGAGCAGCGCGTTGCGCACCGGGACTTCGACGTGCAGCATCACGCCGC